>NZ_JANGCA010000180.1:0-591 GCF_024463855.1 Clostridium sp. DFI.1.208
AACAGTAAGGACAGAGCGACACCGCCGAAAGCGGAAAGTGACTTCATCGTATTCCCGGATACATTGAAAAAGGGAAGCATAACGATCAATGAAAACCAGATCACAAAGAAGCAGGAAGAAAGTGATCCGACTGCAGCGGCGATCGATGCAGACATCAAGCATCCGGTATCCGATTTCCAGAAGGCGGATGGCAGTGCGACAGATCTTGTCTATGAAAAGGGAAGCACATGGGGAGATCGAAACTTTGCGGTAGAGCTGGTGTTCTACGATAAAGATAAGAAAGTGCTCACTCGTGCAGATGGTAGGAGTACGAGCGTCGCGGTACCGGAGACTGCAGGCTTCATGAAGGTGTTCATCTATCGAGTGAATGCGATGAGTGAGACAGGCTATATCTGGGAAGCGATGCTGAAGGATGACAGTGCCGAGCATATCACAGCCAAGCTGAAGGCGGATATCACCATGATGACACAGATCACCATGCAGCTGCCGACGAAGATCCAGCTGACACTGGATGATCAGGTGATGAAGCAGAGCACGAACAATGAACAGGCGATCAATAAGAGCAGTATGCCGATGGAATTCGGGATCGAT
>NZ_JANGCA010000181.1:0-585 GCF_024463855.1 Clostridium sp. DFI.1.208
TCCAGAAGCTCATCCCTGCCTTCAGCGGAAGCACGCCGCAGTTCTTCTATTTCAAGGATGGAGAGATGAAGAAAACAGAGCAGGGTGTGATGAGTGAGCTCGCATGGCAGAATTACATGATCGACTGTGAGCTGCTCAGTGGAGAGAAGCTAAAGGAGGCGGAAGCGTCCTATCAACTGACACTGGGAGAGTATCTGCAGGATACGAGCATCACCGTATTGGGGAAGAAGCTGAAAGATGGGGAGAGCTTCTATCTGTATCATGCCAGAGAGGATCGCTACAATGCATCCTTTTCCAAGAAGCTGCGTGCATATAGCGACAAAGAAAAGACGAAGGTGTCCGTATTGAATACCTCCCGGATCGTACAGCCGGAGGGGGACAAGGAGAAGAAGGCGATGGATGAGGGGATGAGCATCATCAATGAAACGATGAGCCTCAGCCTTTCCCCAAGCGTTTATTATATCAAGGATGGCGAAGTCAGAGCAGTATTGAAGGACAATGCAACAGAGAAGGAGATAGCCGCATGGTTTGCGAAGAATCCACAAGGGAATTGAGGAAGAAGCAGGAACAGCTGAAAAGCAGGAC
>NZ_JANGCA010000182.1:0-582 GCF_024463855.1 Clostridium sp. DFI.1.208
TGGAAGATCAGTCTTCCAAAACTGAACAGGAAATGTCCGATATCTCTTTACTTCTTCTTGTACTTTCTCCTTAGAAAGGAGGTGATCCATCCCCACGTTCCCGTAGGGATACCTTGTTACGACTTAACCCCAGTCATCGGTCCTACCTTCGACGGCTCACTCCTTGCGGTTATGCCACCGGCTTCGGGTATTACTGACTCCCATGGTTTGACGGGCGGTGTGTACAAGGCCCGAGAACGTATTCACCGCAGCATGCTGATCTGCGATTACTAGCGATTCCGACTTCATGAAGTCGAGTTGCAGACTTCAATCCGAACTGAGACGACCTTTATGAGATTCGCTCCTTGTCACCAAGTCGCTGCTCTTTGTGGTCGCCATTGTAGTACGTGTGTAGCCCAGGCCATAAGGGGCATGATGATTTGACGTCATCCCCACCTTCCTCCGGTTTGTCACCGGCAGTCTCGCATGAGTCCCCAACTTGATGCTGGTAACATGCGACAAGGGTTGCGCTCGTTGCGGGACTTAACCCAACATCTCACGACACGAGCTGACGACAACCATGCACCACCTGTGTGATCCATA
>NZ_JANGCA010000183.1:0-581 GCF_024463855.1 Clostridium sp. DFI.1.208
ACCAGACCATAAGAATCCTTGTTTCATCGTTTCTGAACAGAAACCTTGTTTTAGCTCTTCGATCGAGATCACTTCTTGCTTTTCCATTTACATTTCCTCCTATGCGGTCCTTCCGCTCTCTTGGTAAGCTCTGTCTACCATACACTTTCTTCGCACCGCTGGAGGTGGAACAGTCAGGGAGCCGTAAGGCAGGGTGGAGATCTTCCGTCAGGAAGATACGACCCGATCCTTGACTGAGGAGCCGCAAGCGGTATTCCATAGCTACATGGCAACTTGCCATGTAGAAAGCCAGCCCGCATGCAGGCTGCTTGACGGCTTCAGGCGGATTCTAAAAGATACCTGGCAATCTGCCATGTTATAGAAGATATCCTCAGTGTGCTCTATATCGCATAAGAAAAGCAGAAGCTCGTGCCTCTGCTTTTATCGCTTGTATGCTATGCCTTTTTCAATATCTCTAAGACGTTTGCTCGCAGTTCTTCTTCTACCTTGAGGATATCCATCGCCTCTGTAGCTGTCATATCTGGGAATCTCTCTAACATGGCCTGGACATGCATGATCGTGCTTGTTAGCTTTTCTTCAGC
>NZ_JANGCA010000184.1:0-563 GCF_024463855.1 Clostridium sp. DFI.1.208
CAGACAAGACGTCTTGCATGGTATTCAATCACACACTTTTTATGATTTAATGCGGAGTGCTTAATACGTTTGATTTTGTATTCTTTTATGCGTGAAGAAGGTGTACCACAAATCGGGCAATTGCAGGAAATGGCTTTAAGGTAAGCTGGATAATGAGAATATCATTCTCAATACGCGAGGAGACATCTGAAATTGATTCTTGAGGAAGATTGAGTAAATCTGTTATAATGTCCATAGTGGAAAACCACTCCTTTCGTTGGATATGTTATTTGACAATTACATCATACAACGAAAGGTTTTTTAATAAATGAACAAAAAGATTGACCCTACCAAAATTTAGAGCTTACCTTCATCTTGACCCTCTGATAATTTAGAGGGCTAACTTATCCCTAATTTAGATATCCATGAAAAACGCCTTTTGATAGGGCGTTTTTTGTAGTGTGCCGGGCATGGCATAAATTCAGTTGGAGACAAACCAACCACAGGTAGTTACCGCCAAGTGTAGTGAACCACAAGCCGTTGATAGTGATGTCATGGGTGAAGGAAGTGGTGTAACGATTCTT
>NZ_JANGCA010000185.1:0-556 GCF_024463855.1 Clostridium sp. DFI.1.208
TAATTTCCACCACCGATATAGCCTCCGCTATAGGGACAGGAATTCCCCAAATAACCATCGCTTGGCGGACAATCGTTAGATACCTCATAGACGATCCCTGCGGCAGGTGCATAGATATTTGCGCCATAGCCTCCATCGATATCCGTTCCATAGTGATAATCTCCGAGACTTCGTTGTCCTACACTGCTCGTCAGTGTATAACTCTTCATCGGTACTAAAAAAGCATCTTTTCCTTCGATCCCGATAGCAGCTGTTTCGTAATATTCCATGACCTTATCGACATAGTTCGGATCGCCATAAACAGACCATCCCATTTTGGCTGCCATCATTGCAGAAAATTCTTTCGCATTCTCTAATGTCCATTTTCCACCTTTGTTCGCATCGACCCATTCGATATAGCCACTTCCAAAATTATATCCGGCCAAAGCCACCTTTATCCTTTCCTTATCTTCTCCGGATTTCACTCCTGCTTTCTTCAATACGGAGCGCAGCTCCTGTATCCCGCAATCTATGGAATATTCAGGATCACGGATGCCATTGGGTACCTTTGGATATT
>NZ_JANGCA010000186.1:0-550 GCF_024463855.1 Clostridium sp. DFI.1.208
TTGATTTCCATAAGTTCTTCTAACTCCGTAACCTCATTGGTAATGTAGTTATGGATATACTGTATGAGTTTGGTTTCCATGTAAAATCTGCATTCTTTTTCATCATTGAAAAATTCATTTTCAGACAGATAATCTAAGGAAACATTGAAGTCCTGTTCCCGTTTGATAATATCCATGATATATGGTTCGGTGTGGTCAATATACTTCCATTCTCCTGATAATAATTCATTGGGCGTTACTCCCAGCACGTCCATTATCTTTTCTAATGTGTCAAAGGTAGGATAATTCACACCCCGTTCAATCTTGGAAAGGCTCTGCATATTGATACCGATTTTATCCGCAAGTTCCTGTTGTTTCATTCCTCTGTGTTTTCTTATGGTCTGTATATTCTCTCCTAAGAAACTGATTTTCTTTTCGTAATGTTCCATAACTTAGTATAACCGCTCCTTTCGTTGCTTTTCTCGGTGTTTATAAGCATATCATACTTAATATTTATTAAAAAGTCAATCAAAACTTCTTGACAAGTAATTCTAATGGCGTTATTATCGTA
>NZ_JANGCA010000187.1:0-518 GCF_024463855.1 Clostridium sp. DFI.1.208
TGAGCATAAGAAGAGCATGTACCAGATGGCAGGGACGAACGATATCGTGTATCTGTTGCAGTGTGAGCAGGCACAGCTCAAGGTACCGGTGTATATCGGGATCGGAGTACCTGCGAGCTGGGATCACGCATACGGGGTATATCAGTATTCAGTAGAGCAGCGGGATCTGGTCTACATCCGAAAGGACCTGCAGATCGATGAGGAGAACATCATCGAGGTGAGGATGGCACCGGGGAAGGACTATGTATTTTCACAGCGCAGCCTGCCGGTGGAGGAGAAGAGTCTGAATACGTGGGTGAGCGGACTGGTCGGCGGAAGCCGAAGGGTGGATCAGAAGCTGGCGCTGGGAAGCACGGCGATGTTTGCGGCAGCCGGGTTCCTCGGAGTGAGCCTGGTCGGCGGCCTGTATTTGAAAAAGAGCGGAAAGGGAAGCAGGGTAAGGAAGAGACGTAAGGAGAGTTGAAGGTATGTGTGTAAGAAGATATGAGGACAACTGGGGAGAGCTGAAGGGGAAGCTG
>NZ_JANGCA010000188.1:0-516 GCF_024463855.1 Clostridium sp. DFI.1.208
CTTGTATACCAAGATACAAAAGTATCTTAAAAGAAAACAAGCAGTTTCAAGACCATTAGCTATAACATTTACAAAAGTAAACCAAATAGTAAGAGGATGGATAAACTATTTTAAGATAGGGAGCATTAAAATATTCCTTGAAGAGTTTGGACAATGGTTACGCCATAAGATACGATGTATCATCATCAAGCAGTGGAAAAAACCAATGACAATATATAAAAACCTAATGAAGGTTAATCTTAGATTTAAATGTAGATTTAGTCATGAAGATATTTTTAAATGCGCCAACACAAGATTAGGGTGGTACAAAAGAAGTGCGATGGATGTCGTCAACTTCATACTATCCCCAAAAGTTCTAAGCATAAAGAAAGGGGAACGACCAAGTTTAGTCAATCCCCTTAATTATTATCTTAAGAGTTTGTGATTTCGATATAAATGTAGAGCCGTATACGAGACCCGTACGTACGGTTCAATGGGAGGGGCAATAAATCTTGAATTTATTCCTCTACCCCTATT
>NZ_JANGCA010000189.1:0-506 GCF_024463855.1 Clostridium sp. DFI.1.208
TAAAAAATCTCGCAATAGTGGATAAAAAGGAACAATTGCAGAAGGGGTATGGTATACTGATGGAGAAAGAGATAGAAGAGGAGGTCATGGATATGTGCAACTTTAGTGATTTTATCGAGCAGAGAGGAATTGAGAAGGGCCTGGAACAAGGGATAGAACAAGGCTTATTACAGGGAAAAGAAGAAGGAAAAGCAGAAGGAAAAGTGGAGGCGACACTTCTTCATGTAAAAAAGCTGATGCAGAGAATCAATGTCAGTGCAGTGGATGCAATGAATATGCTGGATGTCGAAGACGATATCCGACCTGCTATTTTACAATCTCTGCACCTTTCCTGAAAGGCTACAACAAGCATAACCAAAAGGGCTGTACAAGCACAGCTCAATGGCATCAACCTAAGGAAATTTGGTTGATGCTATTTTTTATTCCTATCAGAAATCACTTCATTAATCGCTCACTATCGTTGTAGTTAAGAGTATATTATATAAATATTTTTTAATATATATTAT
>NZ_JANGCA010000019.1:0-84928 GCF_024463855.1 Clostridium sp. DFI.1.208
ATATCATTTTTGGCATAATAAATGGCAGAAACGTCGACTATTTTTGGGTTTATGAAGTACGTTTCTGCCACAGATATTCTATCAGATTTTAAAAAGACTGTCGACAGTCACTTTGTCAACAGTCTGCAGCGTCTTTTCTAAAAAGACGTTTTTTTACGCAAAATCGCTGCATGATAATACACTGTAGAAAGCATGAGGGTACTGCCGAGGTGGCTGCATTGTTGATATCGATGTGCACATTCGGCAGTGAAAAAGCTTACGCTGTCATAAATTTCTCCGCTTATCTAAATATTTGCGTTTACGTTACATATTTGGTGCTGAAATGTAGCTATATTATGATAAAATAGAGGTAGTAATTATAAAAAGCAGCGTTTATAAGGGAATAAAATAACAGGAGGATGATGTATGGAGGATTTTGGAATACAGGAAATGCAGGAAATGCAGAAGGCCTTGCAGGATACATACCGGGATCAATGGGAACCGATCTGTCCGGATACAGGGAAAAACAAGCTGCTGTGGATGCTTGGCGAAATCGGTGAGGTTATTGATATCGTGAAAAAAAACGGAGGACAAAGGGCTGTTGAAGAGCGCCATATAAGAAAGGAGCTGGTTGAAGAATTAGCGGATGTGCTCATGTATTACAACGATATCCTGTTATGCTATGATATCAGCGCAGAGGAATTAAAACAGGCCTATCGTGAAAAGTTTCATAAAAACATGAAGCGCTGGTAAAGGAGGATGAGGAAGGAGAATCTGAACGATACTCATAAACTTGCATCATCCTACTGATATTACGGAGCTTTCTGGTGCAGGGATTGAACTGTTTGTACCAAATGAAAGGTTTCCGTGTGATTTTTTACAGAATCCGTATAGCAGATGCAGCTTAATTTGAAACAGAACAGAGAAGTGGGAAATGGGTGTTTGCATTTCCAAAACATAAGGACTGTGTACGTCAAGGAGGAAAATTCAAATGGTAACGAAGCAGGAACTGGAACAACAACTGGCAACAGCAGATTTTTACAAAAAGGTATATCCGGGGATGTTTAAATCCGGAAAACGGAAAGAAGCCCTGGAAACATGGAACAATGCCTTACAGAAGGGAATCGCCGACAGTGTATTGTTAAGGGAGGCAGAGCATGGCTCTTTTACATACAAGGTTTATGCATTTTCCGTAAAAGAAACAATTCCTCAGGAGGAAGTGGACGTGCTGAAGGAGGCCGTGGCGCAGTATGATGTAAATCAAATACGCTATGAGGCGTTCAGTGTACCGGGATATTTTGCAGTTTATGATAGGGATGGAAAGTTTTTTCAGGATGATTATCAGATCATGGATTTATGTCAGCGGGATTCCGGAATTTATGTTGTAATCGTTTCAGAAACAGAGAAGGACGAATTGGATTGCCCGTATATCGCATATACCTACAATCCGGATGGCAGCCTGTGGTTTTGGTGTATGGCTCGTAAGTATATCGGATAAGAAAGCGGCAGTGTAAGTCATTTGCAACCTCAAAGGCTTGTGCAGGGGAAGCGTACAGCGAACTGTAAATATGCTTAATAAGGACAGCGATTTTGGATTGTGTTTCAGGATGCGCCATAGGGACGATGATCGTTGCATAAATAAGTCGCTATGCAGTTGAACAGAAAAAAACTGTGCCCGCATTTGATCGATTATCAATTTCACAGATATTCAATCATGTTGCGAAGCACAGTCTTTTTTATCTAATTTTTCTATGGTAAGGTCTATAAATGGGAAGAACCGCAGGAATGGCCGTGTCCCTCATGGCTTCCACAGGTATGTCCCTCACCGTGGTGAGAGCACTGAATATTCGGATTGTATTGCAGGTTGCCGTTCAGAAAAGAGGTAACCTGTGCATCTGCATCTCCGCAGGCACCGCCATACAGCTGTATACCGGCTTCCGCAAGAGCATTCTTCGCACCGCCTCCGATACCGCCGCAGATCAGCGTATCCACCTGATTTGCTTTCAGCAGGGTAACCAGCGCACTGTGTCCGTTTCCATTGGTATCCAGCAGTGTGGTTGCCGTGATTTTTTGATTTGTAACCTCATAAAGCTTAAACATCTGTGTGTGTCCAAAATGCTGGAACACCTGTCCGTTATCATACGTAACTGCTATTTTCATACTATCATCTCCTGTTGGTTGCTGTTCAAGGTCCAGCTGATAATTGCCACCGGATATCACCATGGCACTGCCTTCCATGAGAAAGCGGGAAAGCTTGCGTCTTGCCTCATTATACAGGGATTGTACGCTGCCTCTGCTGGTTTGCATCTGTCTGGCACATTCCTGTTGATTCCATCCGAGATAATCAATCAGACGAATCGTTTCATATTCCTCTACACTCATCTGGATATGGCTTGCGGGAATAGGCTCGTCTGTACGGATGAAAGCAGTATAGGCCGGTATGGAGGATACGCATTTCTTCTTGCAGGGTCGTGGCATATGATCAGCTCCTTCCCTGTTATCATACGCCTATTATTTGCATATGTCAATAATTATGCTGTGAGAATTTGCTTGGCTATTATTTTGTAAAATACAGGAGGCTTGGATATCTTCATGGCCTCTTACTCGCTTATGACTATAACCTGAAATAGAGAATGAAAATGATCGCGTTCATCTATAGAAATGGAATCCTCTTTTTCATAAACACCTTAACGGTAGAAAAACCGCTTCCTGCATCGTGCACCTTTTGTAACCGCTGCCATTCTTATCGGTTCCAGCAAAAAAATCTTGTTGTATGTCTGTAATTGCTGTCGTATCGGGAAACATGCCGTACTTTTGACAGATACGGGATTCTGTATATGGAAGTGGATAAAGGTCAGCGTTAAAATGAAGTAAAGATAGGAGGAATGCCAAATGAAAAAGGGATGGAAATGTTTCTGTACAGTTGCCGGAGGTGCTGCTCTGTATGCCGGAGCCTCCTTTGTGAAGGATTATCGCAATATGAAGAAAATGGAGAAGCGTCTGAATTCTCTGCCGCTGCATCAGCTGAAGGAAAGGCTTTCCGATATACAGCAGGAAAAGGAAAAAACCGTTATCACAATACCGAAGGATATGCCAATGCTTGAGCGTCTGCGTGTGTGCAGACATGTCTTGCGGGGGGATGCCGGGAATCGGGATGCTTGTAAATGCTGAAGCAGTCCAGAGATTTTGTACGCGTGTTCAGTGAAAACTGGAACCGCAAGCTGAAATCGGTAAGGCTGTTGGGCGCCGCCGTAGGTGTGTGCATGCTGGTTTGTGCGGTTTTGTGTATGCAAGCTCCTTCACCGATGCAAAAGGCTTTGAAGATAGCCGCAGCACTTGTGATAATTGCACTGGGAATGTATCAGCTGGTGGATTACTACTACATGCCCATTTTACTGCGGGATGCAGGAACACTGATCAATGCCGTGCTGAATACGGTAATCGGTATGCTGCTGATGTTTTCGCCTGAGGGAATCACGGTATCTGTCTTTGCCTATATGTTTGGATTTGTACTGCTGATTTTCGGTATCAATAAAATCACCTTTGCCAATAAGCTGCATTTTTTCGGTATTCTTGATTACGGCTGGGTAATTGCCGGCGGTGTTTTGAATATCCTTGCCGCTGCCGCCTTTTTGATTCTTCCACTCGTATCCCTTGTGGTGCTGCAAACGGTGCTCGCAGGATACTTAGCAATCGGAGGAATCACCCTGCTTGTGGATGTGATCACCATGAAAAATATGAAGGTGGAAGCCACACAGGAACAATGAATGCGCCGGATCCACATATAAGGGCAGCATGGCATCTTTTGAAACCGTCTGCTTAGCTACATAAACAAATAGCAAAAAACTGATTCCTAATACGCGGCTTGCCGTGCCCGTTATAGGAATCAGTTTTTGTAGTTCGGCTTTTTGCAGACAGGACTTACTTTTTCGCAAGTCTCACCAGAAGATCCACACAGGTATCCAGTCCGATATGTGATGTGCTGAGCGACAGGTCATAATGCTCGGCAGCTCCCCAAATCTGCTCGGTATAATAACGGTAATTCAAAGCACGTCTGTGATCCTTGTCATGCAGGCGTTTTTCAATGTCGATATCAGTTTCGCCATATTTCTCGATAACTCTTTGCGCCTTGAAGTCTGTGTCGGCATGCAGAAAGACATGCAGCGCATCCGCATAATCTTTCAATATATAATCAGCACAGCGTCCGACAAGAACACAGGGGCCCTGCTGTGCCAGCTCCAGAATAATCTGTCGCTGAATTTTCCACACATAATCACTGATGCTTTCTCCTTTTGCATCGCGTCCGAGAAAGGCATAGGAAAACAAGCGCTTGCCAGGGGCATATTCTCCCTCCTGTGCGATGTAGTCCTGCGCCAGCCCGCTCTCTTGGGCTGCCGTTTCAATCAGCTTTCGATCATAGCAGGGAATTTGCAGGCGTCTTGCGACCTCTTTTCCAATGGTTCTTCCCCCACTTCCAAATTCTCTTGAAATGGTGATAATGCTAGCCATGATATGCATCTCCTTTCTGTGGATTTATCGAGATTTCCATACACCACTTAGCCTGCCGCATCTGCACGCTTCGGCAAGCGCTGTTCATATAAGGTCTGATATATCGATAAAATATCTTGTCTTTCCAGCGGTATTGCACTGTTGGTAAGCAGACGCTGCTGGGTTTTGATCACACTGTCTGTAAAGGCCTCGATTTCGCTTTCCTGCATCCCGTATTCGTGCAGCGGCTTTCGTGCAAGAAGCGAGGAAAACAATGCTTCTATACAGGGAAAGGCGTCCTCGATGGGGCAGGAGAGAGCGTTTGAAAACAGTTCTTTTATAGCAGCTACACAGCTTGGATCCAGCTTTTCATATGTCTGGAATACGGCTGTAAAAAACTGATAATTGGCTTCCCCGTGTGTAACATGGTAGATTCCGGATAACGGATAGCTGAGGGCATGCACAGCTCCTGTACCGGTATTGCCAAATGCGATGCCGGCGAAGTTGCTGGCCTGCATGAAATCCTCTAGCAGCTGCATGCGTGCCGCTTCCCCCTTCCTTGCAATCACCTGAAATCCATGAAGCAGAAGGCGAATCGCTTCTTTGCTGAACATGCGGGTATAGGCATTGGCTTTGGGAGATACAAAGGATTCACTTGCATGGATCAAAGCGTCGATACCGCTTGTCACAAAGTAGAAAAACGGCAATTTGGAAAGCAGCTCCGGAATCAGAATGGCCTGATCAGGAAACAGTTCGTCGATGGCCAGTCCCAGCTTGGTATGCAGTGATGTCAGCTCACAGATGGAAATCCGGCTGACCTCCGAGCCCGAGCCGCAGGTTGTCGGTATGGCAATCAGCTCTCTTGTCTTTACCAGCTCACAGGTTTGTAGAAACATCTCCTCTGCACTGGCATTCCCCTCAAAAACAAACAGCTTGGCACAGTCAATCACACTGCCGCCGCCGATAGCGATGATGCGATCGGGCTGTATTTTTCGCATATCCTTCAGCATGGCATCCAACATGCGATCATCCGGTTCTCCTCTGCCGTAATCACTGTGAAAGGCAATTGAGGCCTTCCCGATGGCATCCGTAAAGAAGGCTTCGTAAATACTGCGGCTTGCTAAAATGTAATCATTCTCACGGAAAGAAAATTCCTGCAGAAATTCCTGCACTGCTGCATACTGCAGAATTTTTGTTGTCTGTTGAAATACGTCCATAATCTTCTCCTTTTATTCTTTGCTATCATTGTAACAGGTTCTTTGAAAAAAGCATCTAAAAACTTCACACATTTTTCAAGCTACCATCATTGGAAATCCTTTCAAATCCGGTAAACTATCGCTGAGGTGATACTTATGACACAGGTCATACAGAGAATTGAAAAAAAGTATCTGCTGGAAGCAGATCAGTGTCGAATATTTGTGAATAGCATTCGTCCATATATCACAGAGGACATTTATCCGACAAGCACCATATACAATCTTTATCTGGATACGGAACAGTTTGATCTCATCCACCGTTCCATTGAAAAGCCGCCCTTCAAAGAAAAGCTGCGCATTCGCAGTTATAAACCGGTATGCTGTGAAGAGGATACGATATATCTGGAAATCAAACGCAAATATGCACAGACGGTCTGCAAACGCAGAATGCAGCTGAGCTATGGTGAATGCCGCAGGTTCCTGAACAATCCCAATCTGTGTGCCAGCCAGATTGAAAAGGAACTATCCTATACGCTGTACCATTATCAGGTGCAGCCGAGAATCTTTCTGGCATATGATCGTGTATCCTATGTCGGAAAACAGGAACAGCAGCTGCGCATCACAATGGACAGCCATATCCGCAGCAGGTTTGACCATCTATCCTTAAGCGACCACGACAGCAATGAAGAGTTGTTTCACAGAGATATGATCCTGCTGGAAATCAAGGCTGGAAGAAGTTATCCGCTATGGCTGAGCAGCGTGCTTTCGGATATGCGGCTGTATCCCACATCTTTTTCCAAGGTGGGACAGGTATTTTATAAAAAAGAAAAAGGAGAACTGTTATGTTTACTAGCATCTTAAATCTGGAACAGGGTCTGACAATCCTGGATGGTGTGTTTTGCTGCATAAGTGCACTTGTCCTGGGACTGGGCATTGCATGGTTTTATCGAAGGCTTGGGTATTGTTCCCACAGCTTTACTGTCACACTGGCATTGCTGCCCTCTCTTGTGCAGTTCGTCATCATGATGGTCAATGGTAATCTGGGAACTGGAATTGCCGTTGTTGGGGCTTTCAGTCTTGTTCGGTTTCGCTCGCTTCCTGGCAGCAGTAAGGAGATACTGTTTATCTTTTTCTCCATGGCGATCGGACTGGCAATCGGCATGGGCTATGTCAGCTTTGCGGCATTTATGACGATTGTTGTCAGCGTCAGTGCATGGTTGCTGTTTACACTTTTGCAGCCGAAGAATCTGCAGCTGTATAAGGAACTGAAAATCGTGATTCCCGAGGATTTGGATTATACGGAGGTGTTTGACGATATCCTGCAGTGCTATTGTAAAAGTGCAGAGCTTGTCCGCGTCAAAACAATTCAGCTTGGCGCCATGCTGGAGCTGACCTATCATGCAGAATTGAGAGAAGTGAAACAGGAAAAGAATATGGTGGATGACATTCGTTGCCGCAATGGCAATCTGAATGTAATCGTAGCGAAAAGGCAGGCGATGCAGAATGAATTATAAAAAAGCCGCATGGATGTCTGCTTTTCTGGCTGTTGCACTGATACTGGCAGGCTGTCAGAGTGATCAGGATACAGCAGATACCTCATCCGCAGAAGCTACAAATGCTTCTGTGGTGAAACAAAGCAGCACGCTGTCACTGGAGGCAGCGGATTACATTACGGAAATCTGCGACGCACAAAAAATTTCACTGGATGCGCAAAGCGGTGATGTGAAGATAACGAAGGCCGGTACGTATCAGCTGAGCGGTACCCTGAAGAACGGTTCTGTTATTGTGGATGCCAAGGATGCCGTTGTTCGTATTGTATTGAATAATGCTCATATCGAGAGCAAAAACAGTGCACCGGTATATGTGAAGCATGCGAATAAGGTGATTATTACATTGCCAAAGGGTACCAGCAGCTCCCTGAAGGATACAGCCATCTATACGGTGGATGAGAAGGAAGAGCCGAGTGCGGCATTGTTTTCCAAGGATGATTTAACGATCAACGGCAGCGGTACATTGGACATCACGGCTTCTTATAAAAACGGAATCCAGTGTAAGGATACGCTGAAGCTGGTGAATACAAATCTGAATATCACGGCAGAAAACGATGGAATCAAGGCCAAGGATGCTCTGCTTATTTACAAAGGCAGCTACATGGTAAAGGCACAGGGGGACGGCATTGTGACAACCAATGAGAAGGAACAGGGGAATCTGAGCATTGATCAGGGAACCTTTGCTATTGAAGCACAGCAGGATGGTTTACAGAGTGCCGGCGATCTCACGATTTACGATGGGGTCTTTACGGTTACCAGCGGCGGGGGAAGTGTAAATAAGATTAGCGCCAGCTCCTCCCCGCAGCCATGGGGAGAATTTGACGATCATGATGAAACCGCGGAAAAGAGCCAGAAGGGAATTAAGGCAGCTAAGAATATGGTGCTGTATAAGGGAAGCTATACCATCAGCTCACATGATGATGCCCTGCATACCAATGGAAGTATGGATATCAAAGACGGCACCTATACCCTGTCAAGTGATGATGACGGTATGCATGCGGATGTTACTTTGACGATCCGTAAAGGCTAAGTACAGATAAAACAGTCCTATGAGGGACTGGAGGCAAATACCATCCAAATCAAGGGAGGAAAGATTCAGGTGAAAGCGAGTGATGATGGTATCAATGCAGCCGGTAATCTGGGAAATCCATTGCTTACTATAGATGGAGGAACAATTTATGTTGACGCTGATGGAGATGGTGTGGACAGCAATCAGGATATCGTGATGAATGATGGTACCTTGATTGTCATGGGTCCTGAAAACGGCGGCAATGGAGCACTGGATTATGATGGCAGTTTTGCGATGAATGGGGGAACGCTGGTTGCAGTGGGAAGCAGCGATATGGCGATGGCACCATCTGCTTCCAGTAAGCAGCCCTCTCTTATGATTCGTACAGACAGTACACAGAATGCTGAAACGATCCTTTATGTACAGGATGAAGCCGGCAAAACCATACTGGGCGTGTCTTCTGTAAAAGCATGGCAGAATGTAGTCATCAGTACAGGTACATTGAATACAGGGAGTACCTATGATATCTATGTCGGCGGCAGTGCTTCTTCCGTAAAAAATGGTATCATTACAAATGCAAAGGGCGGTATGAAGCTGACATCAATGACACTTATTGAAGCAGTGACAACTTATGGTAATGCAGGTATACCGCAGGGAGGTGGTATGCATCCGTAAATTTATGAGAGAAAAAAGTATCGTATTAAATATATACAGATAGTCAATCCTTTATATAGCGCAGCCTGTAGATAACAACACGGACCTGTCCTGAAGAGAGCTTGTATAAGTCTGGGTATGGAAATAACAGCCGTTCAAACAGAAATTCTTACAGATTAGGATATAAGTATAACAATACAGGAAGGAATATCGTTTCTATGAATGTTAGAAACGATATTCCTTCTTCTTTTGCTTTACAGACCCTGTTAACGAAGAAGATTCAAAAAGGAATAAGTTACCTTTTCTTCATGCGGTTCTGTCTGTAAAATTCAAGATTTACCAGTTTTGATAAAAATGAGATTTCCTTTCATAAAATTCAGTTGTATATGCCGGAAAATGACTTTATAATAAGGATGTAACAAAAAAAGGGAATTTATCCTTTTCATAAAAGTATAATATACATAAACTTAGTAGAAGAAGGGAGGCAGCTGGAATATGAAAAAGCATGGATCTATCAAACAGGCGATTGTACTTGCGGCAGTCAGTCTTCTATTTTTTGCCTGCATCGCAGGTTTTTATATTGACCGCATACGAGGCAGTCTGATCAAGGATCTGAAGCATAACGTTCAGGAAATTTCCGCTTCTACTACGACTGCTGTTGAAATACGGATTCATGATCATATGTCAACACTGGAGAATATCTCCTATATGCTGCAGAATGAGCATACCACGGATACGGAACAGCTGCTTCATGCCCTGATGAGTGCCAGTGGAAATAGTGAATTCATGCGGTATGGCATTACCGATGAAAAAGGGAACTGCCTGACAACGGATGGAATGCAGTTTTATGTAGGGGATCGGGAATATTTTAAGCAAGCTCTGAAGGGAAGGTCTTCCTTTTCCAATACTCTGCATGATAAAATCGGCGGGTATGATCTCAATGTATTTGCCACTCCGGTTCGCACCGAGGATGGCAGCATTCGCAATGTTTTGTTTGCGGCAAGCCGGACAAAGGACTTGGCAGATAAGCTGCTGATGGAAATCTATGACGGCAAGGGCTTCAGTGCCATCGGGGATGAGGATGGAAATATCGTCCTCAATTCCAACAGCGAAACCGCCAGCAAGGCGGTGCACAATCTCAACCAGCTGAGCTTCTATGATGAATTCGATATGGAAAAACTGAAAAAGCAGGAAAGCGGTATTGTGAAATTCAAGTCGATGAATGGAGAAGACCGCTATCTTGCCTATGAACCGCTGGGCTATAACAACTGGTATGTGTTTTCTGTCGTTCCGGTAAGTGTGGTGACCAGCCAGATCAATAATGTCATTCTCATAGCGGCAGCCACCTGGTTTTTGGTAGCGCTGGTTCTCAGCGGCATCATATGCTATCTGTATATGTCCCGGGTGCGCAATGAGAAAAAGATTGATAAGGTGGTATTCTATGATGAGCTGACATCCCATTACAATTACAATAAGTTTCGCATGGATGTTCAGATGTTGCTGGACAGGGGACAGGCAGACAGCTATGCTCTGATTGAATTTGATGTCAGCGACTTCAAGCTGCTGAATGAATTGTACGGCTATCAGGGCGGCGATCAGCTGCTGATTACCACGATGCGGCTGTGCGAGGAAAACTGCAGTGCGGATGAACGCTGTGCGCGTATTTCCGCAGACCGTTTTATCGTCTTGTGGAAAATGCGGGCTGCGGATAGTATCGCCATACGTTATGATACACTGATGGAGGCTGTTCAGGAGGAGATGCGCAAGCAGCGCGAGCAGTTTAAGGCTGATTTTTATGCCGGTGTCTATCTGCTGCAGAATACGGATCGTGAATTTTCTCCGTGTCATGATCGCTGTATGCATGCAAAGCTGCTGGGCAAGGCAGAAAAGAAGCAGCGCTGTACCTTCTTCAGTGAAAAGATGTACGACACGATGCTGTATCAGAAGCGGCTGGAGGGTCAGATGGAGCAGGCGTTGAAAAACAGGGAATTTAAGGTCTATCTGCAGCCGAAGGTCACGCTGAGCGACGATATTGTCCACAGTGCAGAGGCACTGGTGCGCTGGGATTCTCCGGTATTCGGCATGATACCGCCAAAGGCCTTTATACCGCTGTTTGAAAAAAACGGATTTCTGGAGCAGCTGGATATGTATATGATGGATGCAGTCTGTCAGCTCTTAAAGAAATGGGAGCGAACGTATCCCTCCTTGCGTATTTCCATCAATGTTTCCAGAATGTATATTTTCCGCCCCGGCTTTGCCCGCCGTGTTCTGGATATCGTTGAGCGCAACGGCGTTTCAGCAGAGCAGCTGGAAATCGAAATAACGGAAAGTGTAATCTTTGACCGCAGTATGGAGCTGTTTGCCATCATTCAGGAGCTGCGTTCCTATGGCTTCCGCATTTCCATGGATGATTTTGGCAGCGGCTATTCCTCGTTGAATATGCTGAAGGATATTCCAATTGATACCATCAAGCTGGATCAGGTGTTCTTTCAGACAAATCACGGCAATACACAGCGTGCCAGAGACATTGTCGGCGGTGTTTTGAGCCTTGCAAAGACGCTTGCTATTCACAGTGTAGCGGAGGGAATCGAGGAGGCGGATGAGGTTGTGTTCCTGAAGGAGCACGGCTGTGATGAAATCCAGGGCTATTATTATTCAAAGCCGCTGTGTGTGGAGGATTTTGAAGCATATATCCGCAAACAAAATGCAGGAGCATAATGTCGTTCATAAGAAAAAAAGGTTCAAGGCTATCCGGTTACTGGATGGGGTTGAACCTTTTATGTTACGGGGCGGTTTACCAAGCTTACCTCCACTGGTTCGCTAAGGATAAGTGTCTGACAGCTGCGATCTATTGCAGGGCATCCACCTGCCTGATCCATGCAGCAGCACAGGCATCGCTTGGCATTCTCCAGTCACCGCGCGGGGAAAGACAGATGGAGCCTACCTTAACACCATCCGGCATTGCGTTTCGCTTGAATTGCTGCGTGAAGAAGCGGTGGTAAAATATCCGCATGGTAGCAAGAATCTTCTTTCGTTCCTCCTGTGGAAAGGCGAGCTGTGCAAGCTTGTATATCTTGGCAGGCGCATAATGATTTCTCAGCATATGATAGAGAAAGAAGTCGTGATATGCATAGGAGCCGATGGCATCCTCTGTAATCTGTGCGATTTCATCATTCTCTGTGGGCGGTAGAAGCTCCGGTGATACCGGTGTTGCACAGATATCATCCAGCACATCCGCTATGTCCAATCTTCCTTTTTCCCGCATATCCTGCGCATATGTTTTTACAAGATAGCGAACCAGTGTTTTGGGAATGGAGGCGTTGACACCATACATGGACATATGGTCCCCGTTATAGGTACACCATCCCAGTGCAAGCTCACTCAAATCCCCGGTTCCCAGAACAATGCCGTTGTATGCATTGGCCAAATCCATCAGAATCTGTGTCCTTTCTCTTGCCTGCGTGTTCTCATAGGTGATATCGTGCTGCCTAAAATCATGTCCGATATCCTTGAAATGCTGTTCGCACGCATCGTGTATAAAAATTTCCTTTACACTGGTATGCAGGGCAGCCATCAGCTTATGAGAATTGCCGCGTGTTCGCTTCGTAGTACCAAATCCCGGCATGGTAACCCCAAGAATGCCCTGACTGGGCAGGCTGAGCGTTTCAAATGCCATATGGGCAACAAGCAGAGCCAGTGTGGAATCCAGACCTCCGGATATCCCGATGATCAGCTGGGTACAGTTGATTTTTTTCAATCGCTGTGCAAGGCCGGCTGCCTGCATTTGTAAAATCTGCATACAACGTTTGCTGCGCTGTGCTTCCTCTCTTGGCACAAACGGATACGGGGAGATATTGCGTGTCAGCTGCAGTGGCTGTGTAATCGGGGCCGTTCGTACAACAACCTCTGTATAGGTACAGCTATCCGCTACCTGTAAGGCAGTTTGAAACTTCAGGCGTTCACTGCGGCATTTCTCCAGATCGATTTCCCCATAGAGAATGTGCTCCTCTTCAAGAATCCTTGATTCCGAAATAATGGTACCGTTATCTGCGATGATGTCATGTCCGCTGAATACCAGATCACTCGTGCTTTCACTGATGCCTGCTGAGGTGTAGACATAGCCGCACATGTTTTTTGCGCTGTGTGTGGTTATCAGTGCCTTGCGGTATTCGCTTTTTCCGATTGTTTCATTACTGGCAGATAAATTGACGATTACATTGGCTCCATGCGCAGCGTGTCTGGTAGATGGGGGAATGGGAACCCAGAGGTCCTCGCATAGATCAGCCGCAATCACGGCTTCACTTGTTTCATCGCGGATCAGAAGATTCGCAGTGAAGGGGACAGGCTTTCCAAATAGAAGGATGGTATCTCCCATGCGCTGTTGACTGTCCGCAAACCAGCGCTTCTCATAAAATTCATTGTAATTGGGAACATAGGTTTTCGGGACAATACCGAGAATGTCATGCTTATATAAAAATGCCGCACAGTTAAACAAATGATTTCCCTGTTGAATGGGAAGACCCACCGCAAGTATGGCCTCACTATCATTCTCATCCCGTAGCGTTTTCAAAGCTGCCAGACATTCATCCAGCAGAAGATTTTGATACAGCAGATCCTGACAGGTATAAGCGCACAGCGACAATTCGGGAAACACGGCAAGGCGTACATCGGGGGGCAGGGAGTGCAGCAGTTTCTGCATTGTCTTTCGATTGGCCTTTACATCCGCAATCTGAACAGCAGGCGTAATACACGCTACCTTGAAGTATCCATAGTTTTCCATAATATCTGACCTCACTTTCCTGTTTAGTATAAGCATAATAGTAGCAAATTACAATGATTTCGTGCATGGATGGGAAATCCGCACCTTGTCAATCGACACGAAAAGCGATACAATGGGATTAAGAAAGGATTGTGAAACTATGCTTGTCCACTCGGACAAAAGAAAAAAGCGTACATCCAAACAATACATACAGCCGGGCCCATTTCTGTAGAGAATGGTATTTCTTTATAGAAAAGTGAGGCTGAAGAAACAATGAATAAAGAAAAAATGAATCATGAACAGCGTCTTCTGCATCTAACGGTCGCTGCGGGAATTCTCTTTTCCGTGATCGAGGTTATGATGGCAATCTATACAAATTCACAGGCAGTGCTGATGGATAGTATCTATGACGGTGCGGAGGCAGTGGTCCTTGCATTGATGGTCTTCCTTGTGCCGCTGCTGTATCGCCCGTACTCGGAGCGCAAGCCATACGGCTACGCTCAGCTGGAGTCCTTCTTTCTTTTAGGGAAGGGCGGCTTTCTGGCAGCTGTAACCATTGGCTTGATCGTTGGTAATATACAGATGATTGTCAATGGCGGAAATCATGTAAATCAGGGACTGATCGGCTGGTTTGAGCTGTTTCTGGCAGGACTGTCCGCAGTCATACTCATCGCTTTGCTGATCATGAATCGCCGGGTGGATTCTCCTTTGATACAAGCAGAGCTGCTCGGCTGGAAAATTGATGTTTGCAGCAGTATCGGGGTAGCCGCAGCATTTTTATGCGCCAGTTTTTTGAGTGATACCCCGTTTGCATGGCTGTCCCCCTATGTGGATCAGATCATTGCTATTGTTATAGCGATGATCATGCTGCCACAGCCATGGCGTATGATGAAGGATGCGTTTCGCAGTCTGATTCTGTTTGCGCCCGAGGAGGCGGTCACACAGCGAATCCGTAAGCTTGCAGATCATGAATTTGAACGCTATTCCTATGAACCAACCTTTTACAATATCATACAGACAGGGCGAAAGCTCTGGGTGGAAATTTATATCCGCAACGACACGAATATGATCAATGTGGCACAGCTTGCGGCCATACAGAAGCAGCTCAGCAGTTCCCTGCAGGATATTTACGATGATGTGTATGTGGAAATCACACCAGATATTAAGGAAGCAGCAGGCGGAGTATAAAAATGGAAGTAAACTGGATGTTTTAAGGACATGCTGGCAAAGATATGTGTAGGCTATCGTGGTGATACGCTGAAAATGCCGTAATGCAGGCTTCATCGTATGCATTAAGGAACGATTTAAGATTCCTTGCAGTTGCGATGATATGAAGTAAGCTTGCAGGTAGTTCCCCCTTTCCGACGTATCCTGAAATTATGGATATATAAAGGAAGTCCGTGTATATTGATCACACTTGGACTTCCTTTTTCTATAACCGACATCCTGTATTTGAAGCCTTGTATATCGAATGCCGCTTCCTTTTTTCTATTATGTTTATTCTTTTGTCAGTAAATCTAGATTATCCAGATATTCACTTTCAAATGCGAGCTTCTTTTCTGCATCGCTTGTATATTTCTTGACCAGAGCACTGGATTTGATTACCGGCTGCAATGTTCCGGCACCGGCTACACAGCCCCCCGGACATGCCATCCCCTCCAACAGATAGCCGTTTCGTTTTCCTGCCTTTGCCATCATCAGCATGGTACGGCAGTTTTTCAGGCCCTCTGCGGAATCAATCAGAACCTCCTGTTCCGGATGCTCTTTCTGTATACACTGTTTTACCGCATTGGCAACGCCGCCGCTGACAGCGAAACCACGACCATTGGCAGTGCCTTCCTCAAATGGAGCATCTGCTTCGACCTGCGGCAGGTTGATACCCTTTGCTTCAAACATTCCCATTACCTCTTCAAAGGTTAAGACAAAATCCACATCACTTCTTACGCTTTTCCGGCTGGCTTCCAGCTTCTTTGCGGCGCATGGCCCGATGAAGACAACCTTTGCGTCCGGCTTCTGTTTTTTGATCAGACGTCCGGTCAGTACCATAGGAGTCAATGCCATGGAGATATACGGCTTAAAATCTGGGAACAGCTTCTTTGCCATGACAGACCATGCTGGACAGCAGGAGGTTGCCATAAACGGCTGCTCTGCCGGTACCTTGCTCAGGAAATCCTCAGCTTCCTCCACTGTACAGAGGTCTGCGCCGATTGCAACTTCAACGACATCCGCAAAGCCAAGCTCTTTCAATGCACCCTTCACCTTTTCCGGTGTGACGGTAGGTCCGAACTGACCGACGAAGGCAGGGGCAATCGCGGCGATCACCTCTTTACCGGATTTCATCGCATGAATGGTTTGGAATATCTGTCCCTTATCGACAATGGCACCGAATGGACAATTTACCAGGCACATACCGCAGGAAACACACTTGTCATAATCGATTTCCGCACGCCCCAGCTCATCTGAGGTAATGGCATCCATCCCGCAGCTTCTTGCGCATGGACGCTCCAGCTTATTGATGGCGCCATAAGGACACACATCCATACAGCGTCCGCATTTGATGCATTTTTCCTGATCGATGTAGGATTTTCCGTTTACCATGGAGATAGCATCCTTAGGACATACCTCCTTGCACGGGTGTGCCAGACAGCCCTGACACGTATCCGTTACGACAACCGTCTTTTCCGGACATGCATTGCAGGCAAACTTGATGACATTTACCAGTGGATCATCGTAGTATTTCTCGGCAATGGCACTCTCTTCAATGCCATCACTTAAGGATGAATGCTCATCCATTTTTCTTACTGGTAGACCGATACCAAGACGCAGCCGCTCACCTACGATAGCACGCTCCAAAAAGATGGAATCACGGTAAGTAGCACGCTCTCCCGGAATGATTTTGAATGGCAGCTTTTCAATACTGCTTGCATAATCTCCACCTTCGTAGGCTAGGCGGGCGATTTCTGTAAAAACATTTCTTCTTATATCAGTTACTGAATTGTAAATTCCTCTCATAACGTTTCACCTCGACTCCATTATACTGTATTTATTTCTATTTGTAAGTAGGAAATGTAAATTTGTGAAATTTTTCGTTACCTTCATAATCTATAAGCGCAGCATAGCTTTTCGAGTGATTTACAGCGATCGGCAATGAGGGAAAGAAAAAGAGAAAAGGGCACGTGGCAGACAATCTTTTCAACAGCAGGATTGTAAGCATTGTACTCCTGCTAGGGACGTCTGCGGTAAGCATCGCTTATATTGTAAATACTCACAGAGAGAAAGAATTTTAATATGGTACCCGGATAGGATACTGCATGTGTATTCATCACTAATCATGAAAGACAAAGCATCCTTTCATGTCTGAGAGGCTGTTTTCTGTTTCTTCCATTTATAGAAAAATAATAGAACCGTTTTAACGGTATTCGAAAACGGTTCGATGAATCTTATGTATTATTCGGGGGTTACCAGCTGCGTTTTTACTTCCCCCAGCGTATCACAGGTTAAAATCAGATTGAAAATCTGTTCCATCTGTGCTGTTGACAAGGTACACAACCATGCTGAGCAGTCTTCATGATACTTGCTTTCCATCATGCGGTTTAAAAATAATCGTTCTCCCTCTGCTTTCCCTTTTATGATTCCCTCCTTCATCCCCTCTTCAAAGCTGTCCTCCAGACCATAGCGATAACGTGCTTCTCCCATCTGAATGGCCATTGCCGTTGACCACAGCTCCTCATCCTTCTGCATTTCCTCGTACTTGTCCATGAATACTTTCACCAGCCTTTCCTTTGATTTCAGTATATCATTTTTTGCGTTATTTTTAAATAAAAAGCAGAGCTGCTCGAAGTCATCCATTTGCTGGATTTCCTTTTTCTTTGCGATGTCATTGATGACCGGTAGATGAACGAAGGTTCTTCTGATCAGCGGATATTCACTCTCCGCTTCCCCCTGTTCATTGCGCATTTGATAGTGATTGATCAGATTTTTATTATTCCAAGCGTATTTTTCAATAAAAATTATCTGATATACCGGCTTCAAATCCCTGTATTTCTCACTGCTTTTCAGCTGATTGTTTAAAGCACGTGCTCCGTAAAATTCAAAACGCATCATTTCCGCAATTCCTGCGTACGTGGTCTGCATCTCGAGATTATAGAAACGACCTGCCTCATCCTTCACATGAACATCGAGAATAATTCTCTTCTTGCCGATAACGCCTGGATCGAGATTTGGATTCAACACCCTGCTTTCCTTGACCCTGATTCCGGTAACACGTTGTATGATGGTGTTACGTGCATACACGGATTCCGTATCCTCACGGGAAAGTGTGTACTTAAAAAATAAATCATTACAGTAATTCAATACATTATTTGCTTTCGTTTTTACCATGACGAAAACCTCCTTCTGTAAGTTCATCACTTACATACTTCTATACGTAAAAAATGTATGAAATTCCTAAAAAATCCACAATTTTTAAATATTTCTACTTTTTTTCAGATGCTCGTACAGCATTCATCCTTTCCTTCACAGTCTGTATACCGTTCCCTCATTTATATATGGCATTTGTGAAGCCTGAATTTGTCGGGGAAATGGTTCGTATTGTAATTTGCAGGTAAGCAGATAAAGCGATATCCATGCAGGGGACCGCTATAAAAGGCTGTAAAAGGAAACAGGAGGCGATATGCATCGCGATTATGTTTTGATTTGCATGGAAATCTGGTTATGAAAAGCAGTGGAGGTTTTTCAGCCCAAGGTACACAAGCAGGCGGAATTCTGCTATAATTTCAGAAACAAAGGAAACAGGTGATGGTATGGAAATCAAAGGATTGGTAACGAAACAGCGTGCATATTTTCGCACGCAGGCAACAAAGGATTTGGAAATACGCCGAAATGCATTAAAAAAGCTGCGTTCCGCAATTCGCGACATGGAAGAAGAAATTCATGCGGCTCTGCGCGCAGACCTCAATAAATCGGATATGGAAGCGTATATGAGCGAAACCGGACTGGTGCTGAGTGAGCTGACCAATCAGCTTCGCCACATGGAGCAGTGGGCAAAGCCAAAGCGTGTACACACACCACTTGCACAGTTTTCAGCAAAAAGCTGGACGCAGTGTGAGCCATATGGGGTGGTTCTTGTTATGGCACCATGGAATTATCCGTTTCAGCTTTCACTGGAGCCGGCGATTGGTGCGATAGCGGCAGGGAATACGGTCATCATCAAGCCGAGCGCCTATGCTAGCGCAACCTCGGCTATCATCGCAAAGCTGATCCGCCGCTGCTTTTCCAGCGAGTATGTGGCTGTGGTTGAAGGGGGGCGCCGTGAAAATACAGAGCTTCTGGAGCAGCGCTTTGATTATATCTTTTTTACCGGTGGAGTAGAGGTTGGACGTTTGGTCATGGCAAAGGCCAGCCGCTATCTGACTCCGGTCACGCTGGAGCTTGGCGGCAAAAGTCCCTGCATTGTAGATAAGAGTGCTAATTTGAAGCTGGCTGCCCGCCGTATTGCGTTTGGAAAGTTCCTGAATGCGGGACAGACCTGTGTTGCTCCGGATTATGTGTACGTGGAGGCATCGGTGAAACATGAATTCCTTGCCTATCTGCAGGATAGTCTGCACACTTTTTTTCAGGGAAGTGCTCTGGATTGTGCAGCCTATCCGAAAATCATAAATCAAAAGCATTTTGACCGCCTTTGTGCGCTGATGAAAGAGGGGACGATTTGTATGGGTGGTGCTGTACGAGCGGATACCTGCCAAATCGAACCTACGGTATTTGAGGATATCACATGGGATAATGCCATCATGCAGGAGGAAATCTTCGGCCCGCTGCTTCCGGTTCTGACCTTTACAGATCTGGATGCGGTGGTACAGACACTGCTGGATCAGGAAAAACCGCTGGCATTATATCTGTTCAGCGAGCAGAAGAGGAATCAGCACAAGGTATTGTCTACTCTGAGCTATGGGGGAGGCTGTGTCAACGATACCATCATTCATCTGGCAACGAGTGCGATGGGCTTTGGCGGTGTCGGTCAAAGCGGGATGGGAAGCTATCACGGCTATGACAGCTTTCAAACCTTTTCCCATCGCAAGAGCATCGTAAAAAAAGCGAACTGGATCGATCTGCCCTTCCGCTACCATCCTTATACCAACTGCAAGCAGCGCCTGGTGCGCCTATTTCTGAGGTAGGTGCCGGAATGCGTCAGAAGAAACTAACGATCATCCTGCTGTGCATTCTGCTTCTGCTGTATGCGGGAAATGCGCTTGTGCAGGCCTTTGACCGCGAGGACAGCATACCGATCATCGGCTATCATCATATCGTACCGGATAGGGATAAGCAGGCCTTCTTTCCGAACAATATGTGGGTCGTCTCCCTTTCTGAATTTGAACAGCAGATGAAGCTGTTAAAGGAGGAGGGCTACCACAGTGTGACACTGGAGGATGTGTATGCATGGAAGATGGGGAAGAAAGAGCTGGATGAGAAAAGCATTGCCATCACCTTTGATGACGGATTTTATTCCACGACGAAATTTGCACTGCCGGTATTGAAGCGCTACGGCTTTACCGGTTCGGTATTTGTGATAGGATCGGCAATCGATGAACATCACGGGCCCTATAATCCGGAAATACGCCAGCATGCTTCCCATGCGGATATGCAGGATGAACGTGTATTGCAGTATTATTCACATTCCTACAATCTCCATCATAAGAATGCGGATGGCTTTCGCATCGATCAGCTGAATGATGAGCAGCTGATCAGGGACACAGAGCAGGCCGCAAAGCAGGGCTCTATCACCTTTTACGCATATCCGTATGGGAAATATAATAAAAGGATACAGAATATTCTGAAGGATAAGGGGACGCTTCTTGCCTTTGGATACAATGAGAATCGCAAGGCTAAACGCAGTGATGATTCCTATGCATTGCCGCGTTTTAATGTAAACGCCTATACCAGACTTGATGTATTTCGTGCCATGCTGGAAAGCAGGTAAGAAAAAAACACAGATTTTTCCTCCACCATTGTGATACGCCTATGTTGGGCATCGGACATTTGCATATAGTGGATTGAGATGGATGAAATCTCATATAAAGGAGGAAATCTTACATGTATAACTCAAGATGCAATTGTTCTTCCAACAGCGGTCGCGGGTCTTCCTGTGCACGCAATGGAGAAAGAATTCTGGTAAACCAGTCAGGCTGCAATACGGAAAGCCGTTCCCGCTGCTCCTGTGTCAACACCTACCGTCCGGGATGCGGTGGTAATCATGGCAGCTGCGGCTGCAATCACCATGACAGCGACTGTGGCTGTGGCAACAACGGTAATTCTCATGGCTGTGGCTGTGGTAATCACCGCCCATGTCCGCCAAGACCGTGTCCACCTAGACCATGTCCGCCGAAACCGTGTCCGCCAAGACCGTGTCCACCTAGACCGTGTCCGCCGAAACCATGTCCGCCAAGACCATGTCCGCCGCGTCCAAGCTGTGAGGATCGCTGCCGTGAGCAGTATCGCCGCTGCATGAGAAACTGCCGACTGCGTGATGATGATCTGCGTGAGGATTATGCGGAAGCATTCGACTATGATGAAACAGATAGAAAATACGAAGAATTTGAAGAATACGACGATTAACAGCTGATTCCTTTTTCAGGCGATTCATATAACAAACAGACTCCTGCATGTGCTGCAGGGGTCCTTCTTTTTCTTTGTAAACAAAAAAGCATCTGGCAGGATGATCACAGAAAGGCTGACTGCTTATGCAATAAATATCGCAAATTCTTCTCATGCGGGCAACATTTATGTTCCTGACAGCAGTAAACAGCAAAAATAATCACAGCACAATGGTTGCACTGCGATATTCTTTTGTATATAATAAGGGGCAATATAATAGAATAATACGAAGGAGGTTTCCTATGAACAATGTAAAGCATGTCGTCTGGGATTGGAATGGTACACTGCTGGATGATATTGATGTCAGTATGGATGCTTTAAACACTATTCTGAAAAAGGCACAGCTGCCTCTGGTTCTGGATAAAGGCGAGTATCGGAAATATTTTCGGTTTCCGGTTATTGAATATTACAAAAAGGTCGGTTTTGATTTTGAAAAAACACCGTTTCCCATGCTTGCGAAGGAGTATATGCGATATTATCAGCCGCATAGTATGGATTGCTCCCTGCATGATGGTGTAACAGAGATGCTGGCGCAGCTGAAGCAGAAGGGCATGCATCAGTATCTGCTGAGTGCCAGTGATTTGCATTTCCTGCATGAACAGCTGGATAACTATGATATCGAGCAGTATTTTGAACAGGTACGTGGTCTGGATAATATCCACGCGGCATCCAAGGCAGAGCTGGCGAAGCGCTTTGTACAGGAAAGCGGTCTGAATCCGCAGGAAGTGGTCTTTATCGGAGACAGTGTACATGACAGTGAGGTTGCTCATGGTGCTGGCTGTCATTGTATTTTGATTGCCAACGGACATGAGGATAAGAGCAAGCTGGAGAAAACAGGCTGTGTCGTTGTCGACAACATTCGCCAATGTGAATCTCTCATGGCTTAATCAGGAAGAGAAACTGGAGGTCTCCAGTTCTTTTTTTATTGCAATGCGCTGCAGCTCACTGATTTGTAGCTTGCCGTGAATACAATCCACAAGACCTTCCTGTGACAAGGCGAGAATAATGCGGTTACAGGTACGAACACTACAGCCGATGGAGGCCGCAATCCGTTCTCTGGTCGCATGAAGTCTTCCTCCCTGTTCTTTAAGAGAGCGCAGCAAAAACAGAAGTAGGCGGGTACGATTATCCATAAACAGATACTGCCGCTGCAGCTGTGTCTGTACAGACAGTTCTTTCATCAGCATCTGTGTGCGCAGAAACAGGGCATTTGCATCTGTTTTCATCCATTGCAGATAGGAGGCGGCACTCAGCCTTGCACAGAGCGAGGCTTCCATCGTTTTCAGTGTCACATAGTGTCCCTCCATACCGGTAAACAGCTCATAATCACCAACGATATCCACCGGCTGCAGCTCGGTAAAGCTGTAAGGGATATCCACAACACGCTCTTCGATTGCCTGCAGACGACCATCCAGCAGCACAAATACCGGGCTGCTGGTCTGGTAAGTGGAAATCAGATTCTGATTTTTGCGCAGACGGATCAGCTGCAGCTGCTGCATCACCTCATCGGGACAGCTTGCGAACAGCTGCTTCAGCAGACTATGGTGGGTTTCCTTTGTTTCCTTTAACAGATCGTTAAGCGTTGTCATTAAATTCACCTTCTTTTCAAAAAAGAGGACAGATGTCCTTTTTTTATCCTCTGTTCCTATAGTATGATAATACTGTAAAAAAAGCAAGCACGATGTATGAAACGTCTGCTTTGCGTAAAACCTAACTAAAGGAGGAATCATTTATGTCAACACCACATAACGCTGCCGCTAACGGCGACATCGCCAAGACTGTTTTAATGCCGGGAGATCCCCTGCGTGCCAAATTCATTGCAGAGACCTATCTGGAACATCCGGTGCAGTTCAATACCGTCCGCAATATGTTCGGCTATACCGGAACCTACAAGGGAAAGAAAATATCGGTTATGGGCAGCGGGATGGGAATGCCGAGCATCGGTATTTATTCCTATGAGCTGTATAAATTTTATGAGGTAGAAAATATTATCCGTATCGGAAGTGCAGGTGCCTATACCGATACACTCAAGCTGTTTGATCTCGTACTGGCAGACAGTGCATGGAGTGAGTCCACCTTTGCAAAGGCACAGGCGGATGTCGATGGTGATATACAGAAGCCAAGTGCTGAGCTGAATGCTACCATCGAGGCAGCGGCTGCAAGCGTGAACAAGTCGCTGACTAAGGCAAGAATCCATTCCAGTGATGTATTCTATCATGAAGACAATGTGGACGGGCACAATGAATTTTTTGAAAAGCACGGCTGTGTTTGTGTCGAAATGGAAAGCTTTGCTTTGTTTCACAATGCCAGAATCCTGAATAAACGTGCTGCCTGCATTCTGACCATCAGCGATTCTCTGGTAACACATGCAGAGACAACCGCAGAACAGCGTCAGACATCCTTTCATGATATGATGCTGGTTGCACTGGAAACCGCTGCAGCACTATAACATATCTTGAGATAGCATCCCGCAGGGATCTGAAAACAAGGAGGTTTACATGAAACCATATAAGAGAATTTTTACAATCGTCATTGATTCACTCGGTGTCGGTGCAATGCCGAATGCGGCTGAATATGATGATGAGGGCTGTGATACACTGGGACATATCGATGCGCATATGCCGACATTTCACATTCCGAATCTGGCACGGCTGGGTCTGGCGAACCTTCATCCGCTCCAGCATGTTGCGCCGGTATCCGAGCCGATGGGCTACTACACGAAGCTGCTGGAAGCCAGTGTTGGCAAGGATACGATGACCGGTCATTGGGAAATGATGGGACTGCACATCACGACGCCGTTTAAAACCTTCACGGAAACCGGCTTTCCACAAAATTTGATTGAAGAGCTGGAAAAACGCACAGGGCGTCATATCATCGGAAACAAATCAGCCAGCGGAACCGAGATTTTGGATGAGCTGGCAGAGCAGGAAATTAAAAACGGGGATTTGATTGTTTACACCTCTGCGGATTCCGTTCTGCAGATTTGCGGAAATGAGGAAACAATGGGTGTGGAAACGCTGTATCATTACTGTGAAATCGCAAGAGAGCTGACCATGCGTCCGGAATGGATGGTGGGAAGAGTCATCGCCCGTCCATACACCGGAAGTAAAAAGGGCGAATTCAAGCGTACCAGCAATCGTCATGACTATGCATTGAAGCCGTATGGAAAAACAGCTCTGGACGCATTGAAGGATGCTGGAATGGATGTCATCAGCATTGGAAAAATCAAGGATATTTTCGATGGAGAGGGCATTACACAGGCGCATAAATCCAAGAGCAGTGTGCATGGTATGGAACAGACAATCGAGGTCATGGAGCAGGATTTCCACGGGTTATGCTTTGTGAATCTTGTTGACTTTGATGCACTTTGGGGTCATCGCAGAAATCCGGTTGGGTATGGAGAAGAACTGGAGCGCTTCGATGAGCTGCTGGGTGTCGTTCTCGATCAGCTGCAAAAGGATGATCTGCTGATCATCACTGCGGATCACGGAAATGATCCAACCTATAAGGGAACGGATCATACAAAGGAAATGGTTCCGTTTCTGGCTTACAGCCCGCGTATGGAAGGACACGGACTGCTGCCGGTGAGTGATACGTTTGCGATGATCGGGGCTACAATTGCGGATAATTTTAAGGTAGCCATGCCGGAGAACACGATAGGAGCAAGCTGTCTGAAACAATTGAAATAAGGTACTGATGAAACTGCTGAAAGGTATCTGCAGAGAAGGATCGAAGGAATGAAGCCAAGGATTCTGCTGCTGATACCTTTTTTATGTATGGTAGGAAATAAGCAGACAATCAAATGGCAGGGATTTAGCTGCTGCAAACACGGATACCATGATTTTCTTAGGACTGCTGCTGGTTTCTAAAAGGGTAAAGATTTTCATATCCCGTTGTGATATAATGCTTTTTAGAAACATAAGAATCTGAGATGGAGAAGGAGGGAAGCAGGATGGATGAAATTACCATCAAACCGCATCATTTTATAGACATCCTAAAGCTGTATGGCGCCGGTATTGAAAGATTCATACCGGATGTAGCCATGGGGCATGATTTTTATAAAGTCGCAAATGAGCTTATCGATCATCCGACAATCAATGTAAAATTAACCGTCTATGGTGATGATATCTGTAGGCCGTGTAAAAAATATAACGGCAGGTGTGTTGATGAGCTGACATCAATTTGCGGATATACAGGTAAGGACGCTTATAATAGAACCTTGGATGAAAAAATTATCAGACTGTATAATTTAACACGTGAAAAATATACAGCAGTGCAGCTTTGTTCGATAATTCTTGAAAAGAAAGAGTACATATATACTGTCTGGGATAAGGAAGAACCTGCATTAACACAAAAACGATATGCGTTATTTGTTAAGGGGGCAAATAAATTTTTAAAAGAAAAATAGAAATTGCAATCGTAGTGCACGATAAAAAAACAATGCCTGTCGCAATACCATAAATGAGGATAAGGAGAGCATTGTCTGAAGAAATATATAGGAATGATAAATACAGGGGAACCTGCAGGAATCGAATGGATGTCAGTACATGAGAATGTATAAGGGAAAAGCTACCGCATGAGGATTGCAAAGATACGATAAAAGCAGGACTTCATGCTGGCTTTTATCTTGATTATCGTCCAACATCAAGCGAAAAAAGGGATAAAGCGATATCTGAAGTATATGCGACTACCGTTTGTGTTGCATGGTATCATCATGATGATGCTATATGCTGTTGGAACAGGCGCCATGTTAGCTTTTTTCTTTTTTATAGCAACGATATTGTGTGTATTTAGCCTGCTTACGGTTTCAACAGGGAATTTTTGAGAGGTAACAGGCTTAGTGCAGCTGCGAATCAGGATGGCATCTATACCTACAGGACTGTTTTTAAACCAGGAAAAGATAATAAAGGAAGAAGCTCATTGAGCATTGGCGCAGGGGTACCGGTTATTTTCTGAAATGGGAATTTGTATATCAGGCTGATCATGCACTCCAAACTGCAGAAGATGCTTATAGTTATGATACAGCTTGAAAATAAGAAGGCATGTACGTAGATATTTGAAGCAATGGGATTCTGAAAGGGTTGATGCAGGCTGAGATACATCAGCAGTTTTGCTGCCAGAATTGTTTTACAGCCTCATGCAGACGGTTAGGATCGTTAATGACTTCAAACGGGCGCATGTGCGGAGGTAACAGCCGCTGGTAAAACGGGGTGGTAAAACGCTCATCGATCAGCAATACAATACCGACGTCACTGTGTGAGCGAATGACGCGTCCTGCCGCCTGCAGTACCTTGTTCATGCCGGGAACCTGATAGGCATAGGCATATCCCATTTCGTTCACCTCTTCAAAATGGTCACGCAGTAAATCCTGCTGGGGATTGACCTGTGGCAGTCCAACACCGATGATGATGGTGCCAATCAGCTTTTCGCCCTTCAAATCAATGCCCTCCGAAAACATACCGCCCAGTACACAGAAAAGCACATGAAGCTCGTCTGTTGTATCAAAATGTGAGAGGAATTCCTGCTTTTCCTCTTCTCCCATGCCGCTTTCCTGAACCGTCACATGAATATCGGGAAACTGTTCGCAGAAGGTCTCTGCCACCTGCTTCATATAGGCGTAGCTGGGAAGAAAGACGATGTAATTTCCTGCTCTGGCACAAACTGTCGCATGAATCATCGCGGCAATCGGCACCAAACTAGCACTGCGGTTTCGATATCTGGTGGAGATGGCGTCACATAATATGATCCTGCGTTTCTCTGCGGAAAACGGAGAGGGAAGAAACAGCTTTCTGTTTTCCCTGGTTCCACCCAGCAAATCAAGATAGTAATCGATGGGAGAAAGCGTAGCTGAAAAGAAGACGGTGCTGCGCCCCAGCGCACAGCTTTCCTTCAATGGATGTGCCGGGTTCAGGCAAAGCTGCTTTACGATGACATCCGTGCCCTGCCGTTCAACGCAGGTGATAAAATCCTCATCATAAAACTCAGAGATCCGATTGTAGTTGATACAGGAGAAATACAGGTCACGCAGCTCCTCATCATGGGTATCCTCATGCTCACTCTGCAGATAGATGTCCATCTGTTCAATGACCTCTGCCAGCCGCTGTCTGATGGAGAGAATCGGCTCCTTCTGATGCATGAAATCCCTGCCTTCCTCCTCACATTCCTTTTTCAATCGCAGAAACTCACGATTGACAGCGCGCAATGCAGCATGCAGTGGTTTTCGCTGCTTCGGAATATTGCGGGCAGCCATGAGAAATGCCGCCTTGTTCAGCTCTGTGCTGTACATGCTTCTGGCGCGGTCCACCAGATTGTGGGCTTCATCTACCAAAAAGACATACTCTCCCTTTTCCATAAAAAACCGTTTCAGATATACCCGTGGATCAAATACATAATTATAATCACAGACGATCACATCACTGTACAGGCTTGCATCAAGGCTCAGCTCAAAGGGGCAGATGCAATGCTCCTGTGCTTTTTTCTCAATGGCAGCACGCTCCATGAACTGTGTTTCTTGCAGCAGCTCATACAGGGCATCCTGACAGCGGTCATAATAGCCCTTTGCATAGGGGCATACCTCAGGATCACAGTTACGCACATCCTGAAAGCAGATTTTGTCCTTCGCGGTAATTGCTACACTTTTGAAGGCGACCTCCTGCTGGTAAAGCAACCGCAGGGTATCGTAAGCAACCGAGGCGGTTACATTCTTCGCACACAGATAAAATACCTTTTCCGCTTTTCCCTCACCGATTGCTTTCAAAGACGGAAACAGTGTGGAAATCGTCTTTCCGATTCCGGTAGGCGCCGAGGCGAACAGCTTTTCCCGGTCCAGAATGGTTTTGTATACGGCGATTGCAAAATCACGCTGTCCACTGCGGTATTCCGCAAATGGAAACTGCAGCTTCTTCAGGGTTGTGGAAGCACTGATTTTTAAATCTATGCTGAGAGCCGCCCATTTCACATAGCGCCGCAGGGTATCCATATAGAATTCCTCCAGCTCCTCCCGGGTCTTCTCCTCCTCGAATTTTTTTATCTCCTCGGTATCGATCTGATAATAGGTCATCTGAATACGGATAAAGGGGGCATCGTGCTCCTGCAGATACATATGCCCATAGCAGTAGGCCTGTGCCTGATGTACCTGAATGGGATTCGTCAGCTCAGACAAGGGGATGGCAGTGGTTTTGATCTCCTCAATGATCACAGCGTCCGCTTCCTTTCGCACACCATCTGCACGTCCTTCAATTTCAAACAGGATATCCTCCAGCTGCGTAGTCAGCTTCAGGAATACTTCACTTTCATAATCTCCCTGTGCCCTGCCCTGCAGCATGCGATGAATCCGGCTGCCCAGATTCGCACGCTCGATGGATGGTGCTGTGCTCACCAGATCGCCGCCGATCCATACCGATTCTACCAGAGCGCGTACGGACATTTTGCATCGATACACACGCATCCCTCCTCCTGTTTCACTTCTGTACTGTAATTTTAGTCGTTTTTCTATGATTATGCAATGCAAGTACGGTATAATATACAGGGAAAAGATAACAATTCACCGTAAAATGCCGTCACTGTATGCAGTGCTGCATCGCATCTGCTTTCAGCTACCTGCAGTATCTGCCGATATGTAGGCGTGAATGGTTACAGGAAAAAGTGAGGAATGTGTATGAAAGAATTCATAATCAATGAAAATGATGCGGATCAGCGCGTGGATAAATTCATTCAGAAAACGATGAAAACCATGCCGAAGAGCCTGATGTATAAATATATAAGGAATAAGAAAATCAAGGTGAACAGGAAGCGCTGTGAAATTTCCCAGCGTCTGCAGGCAGGAGACAGCATGCAGTGCTACATTCCTGAAGAATTTTATGAAACAGCTACCGCCCGCAGCTTTCTACAGGTGCCGTATGCACTGGATGTGGTTTATGAGGATGCATCCATTTTGCTGCTCAATAAGCCGAAGGGCTTACGTGCGCACAGCGATACCAGTGAGGTGCAGGATAATCTGGCAGACCGTGTATTGCATTATCTGTATCGCAAGAATGAATATGATCCAGCCGTTGAACAGAGCTTTACGCCTGCCTTGTGTCATCGCATTGACCGCAATACACAGGGACTGGTGATTGCGGCGAAAACAGCGGCGGCGCTTCGCTGTATGAATGAGAAGATCGCCCTTCGTCAGGTGGAAAAGAAATATCTGTGCATCGTGCAGGGGGTACTGCAGAAAAAGCAGGATCGCATCGTGCTGTATCATCGCAAAAATGAACAGAATACAGCAGAGGTCATCGACCATGAGCAGGAAGGCTATACCCGTATGGAAACAAGCTATCGCACACTGCAGGAGGCCGCGGGCTGTTCGCTGGTCGAGGTGGAGCTGCACAGTGGAAAAAGTCATCAGATTCGCGCCCTTATGAGCTGGCTGGGACATCCGCTGTTGGGGGATGTGAAGTACGGGGCGAATAAGACAAAGGAGAAGACATATCAGGCGCTATGTGCATATCATGTGGCATTTCGGTTTCAGGGCGATGCCTGCTGTTTGCAGTATCTGAACAACCGGACATTTGAGCTTCATGACACGGATGTGGAACAGCAGTTTGCCAGAGTGGGGAAGGGATGTCTGAAAAAATGCAGATAATTACTACAATCCTCTGAATGCAGGTGGTGAAGGGATCACTGACAGGAAATAAATGCCAGCTAAAAATTACATGAAATCGTTTGCTTTTATAAAAAAGAGGTGTATAATCAGTTAAGTTGAAAATAAAAGGAGAGAGTTTATGGAATCTTATCGTTACCTGCTGGACGTGGCGCTGATTCTGCTCAGTACGAAGGTGTTCGGACTGCTGACAAGAAGAATTGAAATGCCGCAGGTCGTTGGGGCACTGGTTGCAGGACTGCTGCTGGGGCCGGCATGCTTTAATATTGTACAGGAATCGGAATTCCTGGATCATATCGCGGAAATCGGCGTTATCGTACTGATGTTTTCCGCAGGTCTGGAAACGGATATATCAGAGCTGAAGAAAAGCGGAAGAAACAGCTTTGTCATTGCTGTCATCGGTGTACTGGTTCCGCTGCTTGCCGGCTATGTGCTGGCATCCTTCTTCAATACGGAGCCGGAGGCATTCCTGCAGAATATGTTCATCGGTGTCATATTGACAGCGACCTCCGTCAGCATCTCGGTAGAAACGCTGAAGGAAATGGGAAAGCTGTCCACACCGAGTGGAAATGCCATCCTTGGTGCAGCATTGATTGATGATATTTTGGGAATTGTCGCCTTGACCATTATTACCGGTATGGCGGATACGAGTGTACAGCTTACAGAGGTTATGCTGAAAATCGTTGCCTTCTTCGTACTGGCTGTTATTGTTGGTATTTTTGCACGTAAGGGAATCGAAAAGCTATTTGACCGTTATCAGAAGGTACATCGCCGTTTTTCTATTCTAAGCTTTGCCTTCTGTCTGCTGTTTGCCTATGTTGCGGAAGCCTACTTCGGAGTTGCGGATATCACCGGTGCATTTATTGCCGGGCTGATTATCAGCGGTACGAGTCGCTGCAACTATGTGCAGATGCGTATTGAAACACTGTCCTATCTATTGATTTCACCGGTGTTCTTTGCCAGCATCGGATTGAAGGTTGTGCTGCCGGAAATGAGTACCAGCATTATGATATTCTCTGTACTGCTTCTGGTTCTGGCAATTCTGACAAAGATCGTCGGCTGCGGTCTGGGAGCGAAGCTTTGCCGGTATGAGAACATACAGAGTCTTCGCATCGGAATCGGCATGGTATCCCGTGGGGAGGTAGCTCTGATCGTTGCCAGCAAGGGCATGAAGGTTGGCTTGATGAATGAGGCATTTTTCGGCCCGATTATCATTATGGTCGTACTGACGACCGTGGTAACACCGATATTGCTGAAAATTGTCTTTAAGGATCGTGAAAATGACCCGGATGTTTATGCATCCTCAGAGCTGATTGAAGATTATGAGAAGATCGAGCAGAACGAAAAGCTGGCACAGAAGGTGCTGGAGCAGAGCTGATAGCTTTCGCAAGCTGTGCAAAGAGCAGGAAGCCGGACAATCATCGAATACCTTACATGCGATACTGCTTTCCTATATAAATATAGAAGAGGATACCCACGGTTATAAATATAGGAGAGAAGATCCACGCAAATTCAAATTAGCAGCCTTATCTATATAGATATAAAGTAATATCCACGAAAACTTCAACGTGGCAGGCTTTATCCATTCGGATGAGGCCTGCTTTTTTTTACAGCTGTATGAGTTTGATACAGCAGGGTGATTGCAGGAAGCCATATAGGAAATCTTATGTATCCTCTGTAAGATATCCCTGTACAGACAGCGTGCTTTCTTCATGGAAATAATCAGCCGTGAGGCAACGGAATGCTTTTTTGCAAGGGGATGCTTTCCTGCATTGCGAATGAAATGTCTGCTATGTGGGCAGGATAAAAGCAGGAATCTCTTGAGCCGTTCTGCCTGTGTGCGCCTCTTTCATGGTCCGCAAACAGCTTTGCCATATACGCTGTGGGGTATTCTTTTTACAATCGCTGAAAAATTAAGATAATTTATGTTTTGTTTATATTTTACATAATTGAAATTTTCAACTGTGGATTATGGAACAGCATGTATGACAGCAGCTTTTAAACAGCATTTTAAAACAGAAACAACATGCAACAGCTGTGTACAGAAAAAGGGGTTTCAGTATCGCTTTGTTTACAAATTTTTCATAAGGTAAAAAATACACGAAAAAAGGGTGGAAAACCGCAATTTTTACAGGGGTTTTGCGGAACCGATTTCATAATAAAAAGGAGTGAATTCTTTGCTTGCACACCAAAATAAAAAGGTGTATACTTCTAGAAGTTTGGTGAACGGCCAAACAAATCGGTGATATAATAAGGATAAAGGAGGTGTCGTTTTTTGGAAGAAATCATTCGTAAAATCGTAGATGCCGACAAGCAGGCAAGAGCGCGTGTTGAGCAGAAACAGCAGGAACGCCACAATATCCAGAATCTGATACAGGACCAGAGTATGGAAATCAGAGAAAAGTATCGAAAGGAAACAGAAGACTGTATAGCAAAGAAGCGCGAACAGATGGACGCGGATTTACAAAACGCTATGCAGCAGGAAGAAACCGTCTATGAGGAATCGCTCAATGCTCTCCAGCAAAAATATGAGGAGCATAAGGAGGAGTGGGTTTCACAGATTGTAAAACGAACGCTGGCGATGTAGCCGTGTGTTCGCCTGTACACGTTGGGAGGTGATGTGTATATGAGTATGGCAGAGGGTGTTATTGTGGCGAAGGCCAGAAGCATGCATGGGGAAGCGCTGAGTGAAGAAATGTATCAGGAACTGCTGCATAAGAAAAGCGTGGCGGAAATCGCCGGTTACCTGAAGCATGAGACCTCCTACGCTCCTGCCCTGAAGGATGTGCGTGAGAACAATATTCACCGAGGTCAGCTGGAAAGTATCCTGCGACAGGAGATTTTCAAGAAAACCATGAAATTGTACCGCTATGCGGATGCGGCCATGAAGCCGTATTACCGGCTGCATATGCAGCAGATTGAAATCGATTTGATTCTTTCTCGAATCCGGGTACTGATTTCCCAGGAGTACGAAGCGGCCATTGCGGAATTTCCTATCTTTTTAAAGCCGTACACCAGCTTTGATCTGCTGCGGCTGGGAAATGTTCATAGCTATGATGAGCTGCTGGATGTATTGAAACATACGATGTATTATGCAATTCTGCTTCCTTACCGTGTGAAAAAGGGTGAGGAAAATGATATTGACTATACAAAGATTGAAACACAGCTGCAGGTGCAGCATTACACCCATACCTTTCAGGTGATTGACAAAACGCTGAAGGGAAAAAGCAGAAAAGCAGTCAAGCAGTATTTTGCGACACAAATCGAGCTGAGCAACATTGAAAAGATTTACCGCTACAAAAAATACTTCAATGCCCGTGAGGATGTCATACGGGAATCCCTGGTACCGGTGCATGAGCATCTGTCCGCCGCATTTGTGGAAGAGCTGATTGCGCAGCCGAATGCGCGTGCATTTATCAAGCTGTTACAAAGCAGCACGTATCGTCTGGGAATTGAGGATATGGAGAAGGATTATGTATATATCGAACACTATACCGATTCCTTTCTGTATGCATTGGCAAAGAAGAATATCTATTATTCTCTTGATGCCCCCCTGGTATATTCCAGCTATCTGTATACCGCAGAGCGTGAGCTGGAAAATATCATCAATATTATTGAAGGTGTGCGTTATCATGTATCCATTGAGGATATGGAGCGCATGCTGATCTACTAGAAAGGAGAATGTTCATGGCAATTTCAAAAATGAAACTGGTCAACATCCTTGCGGATAATGAATATCTCAACGATGTACTTTTGAAATTCGTGGAACTGGATTACTTTCATCCGGAACCGGCCAGTAAGTTTGTGGACAGTGTACACGGACTTACCACGCTGAGTGATGAAAACCCGATTACCGATGTACTGACGCATTTCAATGAGGTGCTGCAGGACATGGATATGACGCTTCCGGTGAAGGACGTAAAAAATGGTGCGTATGATCTGGAAGGCATCCGCAAGTATATTGATTCTATCCACGAGCGCTTTGAAAACGGGGCTGCAATACGCCGCGAGCTGGAGACTGTTATCCAGGAAAACCGCGATGCGCTGACGCAGGTCCGCAATATAGAAAGCATTGATTTGAATCTGGATGATCTGTTTGAATGCAAGTATATCAAGATTCGTTTCGGAAGACTGCCGATCGACAGTGTCGAGAAGCTGCAGTATTACCGCAACCGCCCGTTTGTATTCAAGTCATTCAGTACGGATGATACGTATAGCTGGTGTGTATATTTCACGACCGCGAAATACGAGGGAGATGTGGACAATATTTTCTCCTCTCTGTACTTTGAACGTATTCGTATTCCGGAATTCGTCCATGGAAATCCGATTCAGGCCAAAGAGAATCTGCAGGAGGAAATCGACAACGATCTCAAGCAGCTGCAGCATGTCAATGAAGTTATTGAAGCTCTGAAGGCAGAATGCATTGACAATTTCGCTGACATCAAGGCGGAACTGGAGTTTATAAACCATACCTTTGAAGCCAGAAAATATGTACTGGGTCTAGGAGAAAGATTCTCCATTACAGGTTTTGTGGTTGAAGAAGATGTGCCAAAATTGAAGGAATCATTCTCAAATTTGAAGGAGGTGGAAATCGAAGTCAGGCCTGCCCATAGCGACAAGCGACTTTCGCCTCCGACCAAATTAAAGAATGGGTGGTTTGCCAGGCCCTTCTCGATGTTTGTAGAAATGTATGGCACCCCCGAGTATGAGGGAATCGATCCAACGCCCTTTGTAGCGTTCACGTATTCTCTTCTGTTCGGTATCATGTTTGGAGATCTGGGACAGGGTCTTGTACTGATCCTGGTTGGATATCTGTTTTATAAATGGAAAGGAATGCGGCTTGGGGAAATCGGTATGCGTATCGGTATCTTCTCCAGTATCTTCGGCGTTGTATACGGTTCTGTATTCGGCAACGAGGAGCTGCTGAATCCGTTGTATAAAACTGTGTTTGGTCTATCTGAGAAGCCGGTTGAGGTTATGACCAGCAACTTCATTCCCGTACTGCTTGTCATGGCAGTGGGTCTGGGAGCTGTTTTGATCGTCATCAGCATCGGCATCAATCTGTATCTGCAGATTAAAAACAAAAACTATGGCGAGCTGTTCTTTTCCCAGAACGGAATCGCCGGACTTGTCTTCTATATTTCTTTGGTTGGAGGAGGCGCTTATCAGCTGATGAGCCAAACCAGCGTCATCACCAATCCGCTCTTTGCCATTGTCTTTCTGCTTGTACCGCTGGTACTGATTTTCCTGAAAGAGGCACTGGAAAGAAAAATGGAGAAAAAGGAGATGTTTCCGGATGGCTTTGGAGGCTTCTTTGTGGAAAGCTTCTTCGAGCTGTTTGAAATCTGTCTGTCCTTTATTACCAATACCATCTCCTATCTGCGTGTCGGCGGCTTCGTCCTGTCACATGCCGGTATGATGATGGCAGTTATGCTGATTATGGACATGGCCGGAGGTGCCGGATGGATCGTGATGATTCTCGGTAATATCTTCGTCATGTGTCTGGAGGGTATGATTGTCGGAATCCAGGTGCTTCGTCTGGAATTCTATGAAATGTTCTCCCGTTATTTCACGGGGAACGGAATTATGTTTAAATCACTGAATGATTAAAAGGAGGAACTATCATGTTAAACATGTTTGAACTTTTATTGCCGCTTATTCTGATCGCGCTGATTTCTTTACCACTGGTGAATGTATTCCGTGGAAAGAAGAGTGTATCTGTAGCAAAACGCCGTATGATTACGCACGTCTGCTTCTTCTTTGCTATCGTATTGGGAACAGTATTCTTCAGTGCAACGAAGGCTTATGCTGCAGGTGCTGATGATGTCACAATGAAAATGGCCGGCTCCATCGGTCAGGGTCTTGGCTTTATCGCCGCTGCACTTGCGACCGGACTTTCCGCACTGGGTGCAGGTATTGCCGTTGCTGCCGCTGCACCTGCCGCAATCGGAGCATTCTCTGAAAATGAGAAGAACTTCGGTAAATCCATGATCTTTGTTGCCCTGGGTGAAGGTGTTGCTATCTACGGTCTTTTGATCTCTATCTTCATTATCTTCATGAAGCTGTAATACGGGTGGTGATCATTCGTGAAATTCTACCTGCTCAGTGATAACATCGATACCCAGATGGGGATGCGTCTGGCAGGGATCGAAGGGGTGGTCGTCCATGAGCGTCATGAGGTTCTGGAGGAGCTGGAGCGTGTGATGCATATGGAGGATATAGCAATCGTTTTGATGACGACAAAGCTGATTGAAACCTGCCCCGAGGTTATTTCTGAATTAAAACTGAAACAAAAGAAACCACTGATTGTTGAGATACCCGACCGTCATGGCTCCGCAAAGATCGGAGAGACCATTGACCGTTATGTATCCGAGGCAATCGGTGTGAAACTATGAGGTGTTTGCTATGCTAGATGACAAAATTAAATTGGAGCAGTACTTTGAGGAAGAGATAAAACGAGTTAGCGACATCGAGATTGCCGGTATTGAACAGGAAATAGATGAAATCCGAAAAAAATCCATGGAGGGCCTGGAGCTGGAAGCACAACGTGAGGCTGGACTTACCAGAGACCAGGAACTGAAGGAAATGGCCAGCGAGCATGCCATTCGTCTAAGCAAGGCACATGAGGAAACGAATCGCAGACTTATGAAAAAACGCCGTGAGCTTACCGATGCGGTATTCAAGGCCGCAAAACAGCAGCTGAAAGAATTTGCCATCTGTAAGGATTATGTAGAGCTTTTAAAGAAAAAAGCTACCGACCTCACACAGCTGGGCTATGCGCATGTTGTGTTTTATGTCGCAGACAGAGATCAGGCTGTTTTGAAGGATATTTGTGAGGCGTATGGTAAGCCCTGTGAGGGGAAATGCGATGCAGATATTCTGCTTGGAGGATTTCGCATGGAATGTGAGGAAAAAGGAATCGTTGTAGATGAAACCTTTGACACCGGCATCGATGAACAGAAAGACTGGTTCTATACGAACTCCGGATTGTTTATAAAATAAATTGCATACGAAACCGTATGATTGAGGTGATAATGTGAGTGAAAATGTTATATATTCCATCAACGGTCCAGTCGTAAAGGTCCAAAATGCAGTCGACTTCTCCATGCTGGAGAAAGTATATGTCGGTCATAAACGTCTGATGGGAGAGGTGATTTCCATCAGCAAAGAGGCAACGACGATTCAGGTGTATGAATCCACAACAGGATTAAAGCCGGGAGAACCAGTCGAGCCTACGGGCAGTCCGATTTCTGTAACACTGGGGCCCGGTATCCTGCGTAATATCTTTGACGGTATCGAACGTCCGTTAAAGGAAATTGCAAAGGAATCCGGTGCCTTCATTGCGACCGGAAGCGATGTGGCACCGCTGGATGAAGAGGTCTTATGGGATGTAACCGTAAAGGTTTCTGTAGGGGATGAGGTTGTTCCCGGACAGATTTTTGCGACGCTTCCGGAAACAGATCTGATCGAGCATCGCTGCATGATTCCGCCAACCCTGTATGGAACGGTTGTGGAAGCGGCAGAGAACGGGAAATACGGCATCAATCAATGCATCCTGAAGGTAAAGGATGAAAAGGATAAGCTTCACGAGCTGACACTGGTACAGAAATGGCCGATCAAAACGGCACGTCCTGTAGCGGAGCGTCTGCCGATCAGTGTGCCTTTGATTACCGGACAGCGTATTTTTGATACCCTGTTCCCGATTGCCAAGGGTGGTACGGCAGCAATTCCGGGCGGCTTTGGTACCGGAAAGACCATGACGCAGCATCAGCTGGCGAAGTGGTGTGATGCCGATATCATCGTCTATGTTGGCTGTGGTGAGCGTGGAAATGAGATGACGCAGGTTCTGGAGGAATTTTCCGAGCTGATTGACCCGAAATCCAATCGTCCGCTGACGGATCGTACTGTGCTGATTGCCAACACGTCCAACATGCCGGTTGCGGCACGTGAAGCGAGTATTTATACCGGTTTGACACTGGCAGAGTATTATCGTGACATGGGATATCATGTTGCCATCATGGCGGACTCCACATCACGCTGGGCGGAGGCGCTTCGTGAAATCAGTGGACGTCTGGAGGAAATGCCGGCCGAGGAAGGCTTCCCGGCATATCTGCCTAGCCGGATTTCACAGTTCTATGAGCGTGCCGGCTATATGAAGACACTGAATGATCAGGTGGGTTCGGTATCCATCATCGGTGCCGTATCCCCGCAAGGCTCTGATTTCTCCGAGCCTGTCACCCAGAACACCAAGCGATTTGTGCGCTGCTTCTGGGCGCTGGACAAGCAGCTTGCCTATGCGCGTCACTATTTTGCCATTAACTGGACGGAAAGCTATTCCGAATATGTGACGGACTTAACGAAATGGTACAATAAAAATGTGGATATGCGCTTTCTGCGCAGCCGTCAGGAAATCATGAGTCTGTTGGCAGAGGAAGCGAAGCTGATGGAAATCGTGAAGCTGATCGGCAGCGACGTACTGCCGGAGGATCAGAAGCTGGTTATTGAAATCTGCAAGGTCATCCGGGTAGGATATCTGCAGCAGAATGCGTTCCATAAGGATGATACGTATGTACCGCTGCAAAAGCAGCTGAAAATGATGGATGTAATTCTATATTTATATAAGAAATGCAAAGATCTGGTAGCACAGGGAAAACCGATGAGTCAGGCTGTGGCCTCCGGTATTTTCGACAAGGTTACCAAAATGAAATACGATGTGCCGAATGACCACATCGAGCTGCTGGATGATTACTTCCGACAGATTGATGCGGCTGTCTCACAGGTTGCGTAAGGAGGAAAGTACATGAGTCTTCAATATGTAGGATTGAGTGAAATTAACGGACCTCTTGTCTTCCTGGATAACGTGGAAAACGCCAGCTATGAAGAGATGGTGGAAATCAAATGCGGAGATGGAACGACACGTCTGGGAAGAGTGGTTCAGCTGGAGGGCAAGAAAGCTGCCATTCAGGTGTTTGAGGGAACCAATGGAATCTCCCTGAAAAACACAAAAACAAAATTTACAGGGAAGCCGATGGAGCTGGCGTTATCACGCGAGATGCTGGGGCGTACCTTTAACGGAAGCGGACAGCCAATCGACGGGCTGGGAGAAATCTATGCCGAGAAAAGTGCGGATATCAATGGACAGCCATTGAATCCGGTTTCCCGTGTGTATCCGCGTAACTATATCAATACCGGTATCTCCAGTATCGATGCCTTAACGACACTGATTCGTGGACAGAAGCTGCCGATTTTCTCCGGTTCCGGTATGCCGCACAATGAGCTGGCAGTTCAGCTTGTTAAGCAGGCGAAGATATCGGAGGGGGACGGCAAGAATTTCTGTATCGTCTTTGCGGCCATGGGGGTCAAAAATGACGTTGCGGATTATTTCAAGCGTTCCTTTGAGGAAGCTGGTGTTATGGAAAAGGTTGTTATGTTCATCAATCTATCCAATGACCCAATCATTGAGCGTACGCTGACACCGCGCTGTGCCTTAACCGCTGCGGAGTATCTGGCGTATGAGCAGGATATGCATGTACTGGTTATTCTGACTGATATCACCTCCTATTGTGAGGCGCTGCGTGAGTTCTCCAGCAGTAAGGGAGAAATACCGGGACGTAAAGGGTATCCAGGATATTTGTATTCTGATTTGGCTTCGCTGTATGAAAGAGCAGGTATTGTGAAGGGTGCCGGAGGGTCTGTAACACAGATTCCGATTCTGACCATGCCCAATGATGATATCACACACCCGATTCCTGACCTTACCGGTTATATTACCGAGGGGCAGATCGTACTGGATCGTAATCTGAATCAGATGGGAGTATATCCGCCGGTTGGTGTTCTGCCTTCCTTGTCACGTCTGATGAAGGATGGCATCGGTGAAGGCTTTACAAGAAAGGATCACTCAGATGTATCCAATCAGCTGTTTGCAGCCTATGCGAAGGTGCAGGATGCCAGAAGTCTGGCTTCTGTTATCGGTGAGGATGAGCTGAGTGATGTCGACAAGCAGTATATGTCCTTTGGTACCTTATTTGAGGAGCATTTCCTGAATCAGGGATTTGATGATAACCGTAGTATTGAAGAAACGCTGGATCTGGGCTGGGATTTGCTCAGTGTCCTGCCGCGTGCGGAGCTTGACCGTGTGGATAATGAGGTTCTTGAAGTGTACTACGATCATGAACGTGCGGTGAAACGCTTTGGTCTGAAGAGTGGACCTATCATCAAGGAACTGGCATCTCAGGGTAACTGATTATGGCCAATAAACAGGTGTTTCCAACCAAAGGAAATCTGATTGCGACAAAGAAATCAAATGATCTGGCTCATATGGGCTATGAATTGATGGATCGGAAACGGAATATCCTGACGCGTGAAATGATGTCGCTGCTGGATGATGTTAAGCTGCTGCGTGATAAGATCACCATTACGTATCAGAAGGCTTATTATGCCTTGCAGCAGGCGAATATGTCCCTGGGAGTCATCAGTGATCTGGTGGAGGCGGTGCCGGTGGATACCGGAATTCATATCAGCTATCGAAGTGTCATGGGTGTGGAGATTCCAAAGATTCAATATGATAAGCAGGAGTATAAGCTGACATACGGCTTGGATCATGCGAATTCCAAGCTGGATTATGCTTACCGCTGTTTTTATAAGGTTAAGGAAATGACAGTGATTCTGGCTGAGGTGGAGAACAGTGTCTATCGGCTTGCGAATGCAATCCGCAAGGCGCAGAAGCGTGCCAATGCCCTGAAGAACATCGTAATTCCGGATTTTGAACACAATATCAAATTCATAACGGATGCACTTGAGGAAAAGGAGCGGGAGGAGTTTTCCCGTCAGAAGGTCATCAAGGCAACCAAGGATCGAAGAAAAGCTGAAGAGTCCGCAACATAGCGGCTCTTTTTTTCAATGCTGTGCTATACTAGAGATAGAGATGTATAGAGATATAAGGAAACATGTGGTCATGTAAAGGAGAGGAATATATGGCAAAGGCTACGGATCGGACAATACAGGAATATGTACAGGGATGTGATGAGGAGTATCGTGCAAGGATACAGGACATACTTGCAATATGCAGAGAGCTGGTACCGGATGCAGAGGAAAAAATCAGCTGGGGATTGCCAACATTTCTGTATCATGGGTATCTGGTGCAGGTGGGACAGTGTAAGGGCTATATTGGCTTCTATCCGGGAAATGATGCTATTCGGGCATTTCAGGAGGAGCTTGCTTCCTATAAATGTACAAAGACGGCAATTCATCTGCCCCTGCATGAAAAAATGCCGCTTGCTCTGATTCGCAGAATACTGATTTTTTGTAAAGAATATAATGAGACACATGCATAATTCTGCAAAAGAGGAGTGAAAACAATCGAAGAAAAGGGCACAAGGCCTTTATTTATAAGGCTATTTTGCATCTGCCTGAAAAAAGATAAAAAAAACGAAAAAAATTCAAAAAAAGTCTTGCATAAATGGTCTTTCTGTTGTATTATATATGAGCGCTGATGAGAACAGCGTAAAGATAGAAAACGAAAAACGATGCGCCCATAGCTCAACTGGATAGAGCGTTTGACTACGGATCAAAAGGTTGTGGGTTCGATTCCTGCTGGGCGCGCCATTTATTTCGGGATGTAGCACAGCTTGGTAGTGCACTTGATTTGGGATCAAGGGGTCGCAGGTTCAAATCCTGTCATCCCGACCATTGTAAAATTGTAAAGACGGCTGGGTAGCTTAGTTGGCTAGAGCATCCGGTTCATACCCGGAAGGTCGCGAGTTCGAGTCTCGCCCCCGCCACCAATTTTGCTAATTGGACCCTTAGCTCAGTTGGTCAGAGCATCCGGCTCATAACCGGTGGGTCGTAGGTTCGAGTCCTACAGGGTCCACCATTATGTTACCGAACATCTGGAGGAATACCCAAGTGGTTGAAGGGTCCGGTCTTGAAAACCGGTAGGTCGGGAAACTGGCGCCTGGGTTCGAATCCCAGTTCCTCCGCCATTTAAATCTTCAACAAAAAAAGAATTGCTCATTAAACATCGCGGGGTAGAGCAGCCTGGTAGCTCGTCGGGCTCATAACCCGGAGGTCGTTGGTTCAAATCCTTCCCCCGCAACCAAATGGTCCCGTAGCTCAGTCGGTAGAGCAATGGACTGAAAATCCATGTGTCGTTGGTTCGATTCCGACCGGGACCACCATTTGACGAAATGTAACCACTCAGAAATGAGTGGTTTTTTCTTGTTTGATAGGAAAGTTCTTTCACAAGAAAAACTAAAGAAAAAAGCCAAAAAGTTATTTAAGAAGAACATTTTGGCTTAGAAGACATTATAAAAAATGATGATCAAAAGGGTAAATCTTCAGGATCAAATCCTGATTCCCATTGTTCAACTTTCTTTTCTTTATTATGCCAAATCATTACACCATGGCATTTTGGACATTCAAGCAGTATTTCGTATTTTTTTGTTTTGCGATTATAGGTTGCCAGTTCGTCTGCGATTTCTTCTTCCGCCCATTCTTCATATCCACACCTTTTGCATTTCATTTTAATATATTCCGTTTCCATCAACATTGTTTTTCTCCTAGGGAACATAACATTCCAAAAATTCCATGTAATGTCCACACTTACATAATAAGGGATCATGATGAAAAGTATGTATAAGAAAATCTCGCCAATTTTTTTTGAAAAGAGAAGCACGAAAAAGTCGCTGCGTCATAACTTTAACAAGTGCTCTGGCTTTTTTCTTTACCGAAGCATATACGCCATAATAGCGAATCATTTTAAATTGATCATCAGGAACATGAAGAATGAGCTTCTTCATAAAATCGATGACAGATTCGCAGATATCTACTCTTACACCATCCTCATGACGCTCATACCAATAGGATACTGTCTTATTGACGGGATCATAATCCGTTATGCGAGATTGAGCCATTACAGGTCTACCTACATATCTTACAACATAATCAACGGTATCATCAACATTTTTATACTTTGTGGGAGGAGCATAAACATAAAAACCATTATCATACTTTTTATAAAGGATATTGGTAATCTTTTTTAGCATCAATTTATATTTATCCCCAATATTATCTCTTAAGGCATATAAAAGAGTAGTCATCCAACGTTTGCGCAGAGCAGTATAAGAAATAAATTTCAAGCGATGAAAAACATTGGCTTCGTCAACATAGCCATCTGCAAGAAGAATGTGGACATGTGGATTCCATTTTAGATCACGACCGAATGTATGGAGGGTGATGATGAAGGCAGGCTTAAAATGGTCATCTTTCTTACCAAAGGAATCAAAAATATGATTGAGAGTATCCGCAGCGGCAGAAAACAAAAGATTCAGCAGCTTTCTGTCGTATTGAAAAAACTGGCGAAGCTTTTCAGCAATCGTGAGAACAACATGCCGATGCGGACAATCTAGAACAATTGATTTAATGGTGTCTGCACGTTGAGCAGCATATTTGACACCACAAGAATTACAAAACTTAGACTTACAAGAATGAGGAACGATCTTAAAGTCATGGCAATGCGGACATTCGAAAAGAGAAAAACCAGCCTCAGGCGTTCTGCATTTGACCATACGTTCTACATTGGAGAAGACACAAGAACGAAGAGGTTTTTGAATGATTTCAGGGTCTTCAAGTAACTCTTGAAAATGATTTGTAAAGATGTTTTGGATAATATTTTTATCAAGATCAACAAAGTCATCAGCACAAAGCAACCCGAGCTTTTTCATCATCATTTCAGAAGCCAAAAAAAACACCACCAATCATATGATTCTATTATACAATATTGGCAGTGTTTTCGCATTCGTCAGTTAACATGTCCGCTAGGACATTTTTTTATCGCTTGCTGGCGATTTGATTTGCCGGATTGTACATCTTTATACAGGAAGAAAAGTCACAGGTATCCTTCTGCAATTCCTGCTTCAAAACGGGAAGAATACTGCATGATGAAGGGCAGAAGGAAAAGCCTATATAAAGCGATGTGCCTGCTCCTTTCTATTTTTTTCAGGTAATCCAAACACACAAGCGTCTGTATAGCCTAAACTGTTTTCTTATATTTGCAGGGATACAGCATATAAATACCTATAGGAGTTGAATCTTTTCCTGATATAAAATATATACATACATTGCGCAAGGTGCTGGCTTCTATGCCATTCTTTGTCCAATAAAATACCATACGGTTTTATAGTTTATTGATATTTTTTAGAATTGCTTGACAATGCTTTCTCCTTCATGTACTATTGTATTAGATGGTTAATACAGTAATACATGAACCATTTACGAGGGAGGAATTTTATGTTTTGGAAATTATGCAAGCATGAGCTGAAATGCTCATACCGAAGCTTTCTTGTTTTGTATGCCATTGTCATGGTGGCGGCACTGCTGATAAATCCGAGGAGTACGGGAATGATTACCAACATCGCAGCCGTCATCTATACGATTATGAGTGTGGTTATGTTTATCATGTGTGTTGTTGTCGTTATTAAAAATTACAGTAATTCCATGTTTTCCAGGAATTCGTATCTGACACATACGCTACCGGTCACAAGCACACAGCTGCTGCTGACAAAAATTATAAGTGCGGTATTCTGGATTCTTGTTTCCGTATTTGTCCTGTTTCTGTCCATGCTGATTATCGGACTGCGTGTCACAGGCTTTGATTTTGCTGCGATTGCAGAGGCACTGCAGGAATTCTTCAGTACCGTGATTGCGGTAGATTCCCTGCTGTATCTGTTCTATATGATTGTCGCTACGGCAGAATCTGTTGCTTTGATTTATCTGGTTATGAACCTAACGCATACAACCTATGTACCGCGGTATCGTACAGCTGTTGGCATTCTGCTGTTTATTCTGATTTCATGGATTATCAGCTTTGTGTTTGATCAGGTATTACTTGCTCCGTTCCATCTTGCCTCCGATGATTTTACCGGCACGATTATGCGGCTGTTCATGGGATTGCAGGTGGAATACCAGTTCATGGCAGGTGTGGGCATTATGATTGTAAAATCTTTACTGCTTCTCAGCCTGTTCTTCTTTGGAAGCAAATATATCCTGGATCATAAACTGGAAATTGAATGATGAACGACCTGAAAGAGAGGGCACTGATTATTCTGATCATTCTGCTGTTCTCATTCTGGTATGTATTTACCGGATATCTGCTGCTGGATTATTTCAGAATCGGATGGCCAATCTATATCGTAGGGGCAGTGCTGCTGGGAATCATTATCATAGCGGTACTGCAAACAGTGAAGCGAATGAAAAACGGAGAGTATTAGGAAGGAAGTGAACCTGCATGAATTTTGATTCTAATATGCCGATTTATCTGCAGATTATGGATGAAATAAAGCGATGGATCGTTACAGACGTCTATCAGCCTTCTCAGAAAATTCCGTCTGTTCGTGAACTGGCTGTGGAATTTGGCGTCAATCCAAATACGGTACAGCGCGCGCTGAGTGAACTGGAGCGCAGTCATCTTGTGGCGAGTGAACGCACGACTGGCAGATTTATCTGCAATGATACAGAAATGATTCAAAAATTAAAGGAAGATGTCATCTGTAAGAAAACAGATATGTTTATTGAGGAAATCCGTCAGTACGGATGTGATGATGAAGCCATCATCGCTACAGTGGAAGAGAGGTTGCACAATGGAAAAGCTGATTGAAATATGCGGGCTTAGCAAAGCCTATGGGAAAAAGCAGGCCCTGCATAATGTGGATATGGTTTTTGAGGGAGGGCAGATCATCGGTCTGCTTGGTCCTAACGGAAGTGGAAAGACAACGCTTTTAAAGATTATGACCGGGCTGTTGAAGGATTATGACGGTGTCGTGAAAATCGATGGAAAGAGCATCGGGGCAGAGACAAAGGCGATGGTCTCCTTTCTGCCAGATGAGCCTTATTTCTCAGACTGGATGAAGGTGAAGGACGCACTGGCAATTTTTGTTGATATGTATGCGGATTTTGATCTGGATAAGTGTCTGACTATCATGCGCCGTTTTCAAATTGATGAAGGAATGCGCATCAAGACGATGTCGAAGGGGACAAAGGAAAAGTTTCAGCTGGCACTGGTGATGAGCCGCAAGGCAAAAATCATCGTACTGGATGAGCCAATTGGCGGAGTGGATCCGGCCGCAAGAGAAGTGATTCTGGATACGATTCTGGAAAATTATTCTCCGGATCAGACGATTCTTATCGCAACGCATCTGATTGCGGATATCGAACGTATCTTCAGTACGGTTGTCTTTATCAAAAACGGTCAGATCGTATTGAACAGAGAGGTTGAGGATGTTCGTCAGGAAACAGGAAAATCCATAGATGAGCTGTTCCGAGAAGAATTCCGTTATTAAATAGCTGTTGTTTTTCATACGATATTGAAAAGGATTTCCATTCACACATGCATGGCAGTGTGATGGAAGTCTTTTTTTTGCAGCATGTATGTACACGATGCTTGTGCATAGTCAAAAGCTTTCTATGCCTGACATATAATCGCCGTACATGCGGATGCCTTTACTGGATTGCATACAGGCTGTACGTGTGTATGACTTGCTCAATCACTATACACAAGGCGAGGGAATCTGCACCCAACATATAGGATGCTCTGCATTGCGGTATATGGCAGGATGAGAACGATGGACAGTAAATCTGGTTATCAGTTCTGCCTTTCTTTTCATATGCATCTGCGTCCAATGCAGCTGCTGCTACAAAAAGAGGGAAAATACACTTCATTTTCTCTGTTCAAGGGCTTTTAAACACGATATAATAATGCAGTATGAGAGTATAGAAACAAAACTGGTTTGGGAGGTACATATGAAATATGATTTCGATACGGTGCTGTCAAGAACGGGAACCGGATGTATCAAATGGGATAAACCCTTTGCCTGCAGTGATGAACAAGCGGTGCTGCCGCTCTGGGTGGCAGACATGGATTTTCCATGCAGCAGGGAAATACAGGAGGCATTGCATCGTCGTGTGGAGGAACAGATTTACGGATACTCCTGCGGGTTTGATGCTGCGTATAAAAACAGTGTGACCGGATGGTTTCAACGCCGTTTCCATTGGACGATTGCGGCAGACTCCATCTTTTATGCAGGAGGTGTAGTTCCGGCTATTGCCTATCTTCTGGAAATTCTGAGTGAGGAGGGTGACAGCATATTGATTCAGCCGCCGGTATATTATCCGTTTCGCAATAAGATACTGGCTACCAAGCGCTGTGTTGTGGAAAGCCCTTTGCGCAATACAAACGGTGTCTACACCATTGATTTTGCGGATTTAGAGAAGAAGCTGTCTGCGGATGAGGTGAAGGGAATGATTGTATGCTCCCCGCATAATCCGGTAGGCAGGGTATGGACAAGCGAAGAGCTACAGCGGGTGGCAGCACTTGCGCATACCTATGGAAAATGGATCATCAGTGATGAAATTCACTGTGATTTGATACGGGAGGAAAAGCGTCACATCCCACTGCATACGCTAGTGCCGGAGTATAAGGATGAAATCATTGTCTGCACGGCCCCCAGCAAGAGCTTTAATCTGGCAGGTCTGCAAAACAGCAATATCATCATTACGAAGCCGGAGTACCAGCAGCGCTGGAAGGAGTTTGTTGGCAACCGGTTATCCCTGAACAGCTGTAATTCCTTTGCATTAGCCGCAACGAAGGCGGCATATAATGAAAGTGAAGACTGGCTGAATCAGGTGAATTCCTATATCGATCAGAATATCCGCTATGCATGTGACTATCTGGAAAAAGAGCTGCCGCAGGCTGTGATTTCCCCCTGCGAGGGAACCTACCTGCTGTGGGTGGATGTGCGTGCGTATTGCCCCGATGAACTGCAGCTGGAGAAGCGGATGCTCGAGCAGTCTCTGATTCTGGATGAGGGCTATCTGTTTGGTGAGCAAGGAAAGGGCTTTGAGCGTATCAATATGGCTGCACCGCGTTCTCTGATAGAGGAATGCATGCGTCGTTTTGTCAGGGCGGTTTCTGGGAATGAATAGAGAAAGAGCGACTGCTTTATGAGAAGAAAGCGGAGCTATTGAAAAAAGAAAGGAAAATGGTATGCTGTATCTTGAATATATCGTATTGGCGGCACTGGTGGTGTTTTTGTCAGTACGTCTGTCGTATTACGTTGATTGTCTGGATAAGAAAACAAATCTGTCCGGTGCGTTTATAGGAGGTGTCATGCTTGCGGCTGTGACCTCTCTGCCTGAATTATTTACTTCTCTGACAGCTGTACTGGCTCTGGATCAGCCGGATCTGGTACAGGGAAATGTGTTGGGAAGCAATATCTTCAACCTCTGTGTGATTGGCGGACTGATGCTGTTTACATCCCGCCGCTATCAAAGCGCTACGCTGTCAAAGTCACACAGCAAGACGCTGTGGTTCGGGCTGGTCATGTATGCTCTTGTTTTTGTGGCAATCATGATGCCAAAGGAGGTTGGATTCAGCTTTCTGAAGGTCAATCTGATGTCTGTTCTGATTCTGGTCGTGTATGCGGTGAATGTGAAGTTCATGGGGAATGATGACAGCGGTGATGTAGAGGAGGAAGTCTATATCTCGTTGAGCGTGAAGCAGATTGCTATTCGTTTTATCTGTTACAGTGTTGGACTGGTAATGGTAAGTATCCTGCTGACAACGGTAACCGACCGTCTGGCCGAGGAGCTGCAGCTGGGGGCTACGGTAGCCGGGGCAATTTTCTTGGGCGTGGCTACCTCACTGCCGGAGCTGAGTGCTTCGGTCAATCTGGTGCGTATTGGAAATTTCAATGCATCCTTTGGGAACATTGTCGGCAGCAATCTGTTCAATTTTATCATCCTCTGCTTTGCGGACGTGCTGTTTACACAGGGAAGCATCTATGTCAATGAACCGCAGGTTATGAATCTGCTGGGCTTCGGTGCGTTTTCCATGGTTTGTACGCTGGCAGTTATATATGGAAAAAAGCATCGTGCTCTGGTTCTGCTGGCAAGTGTGGCCATTCTTGGCTCTTATGTCACCAGCATTTTGCTGTCTATGTAATCGCTTTTGGTATAGGCTGCAAACACGGTAGGAATCAACCGGTGTCTGAGATAAATTTTGTAATAAAAGGCTGTAAATGACTTCTTTCTGATTGGAGGTCATCAAAAATATCATGAAGAGGATTTGGTTCATCTTTCTAGGGCTCCGAATCCTTTTTTTCTGTTTCTGCTTTTACAGCACGAATCTCTTGCATATGAGCTTTTGTTTGCCGTTTTTATCGTGCTGCACTGCAGGCCTTGCAGGCAGCTGTTATGGTACAGCATAGCAGTTTTTCAATATCGAAACAGAAGTGATAGAGGAATAGCTTAGTAAATTTGTTTCAAACCGCCTTGACAGAATGAGTGGGATACGATAAGATGAATATAAATTAAACAGTGTTTAATTTATAGAGAGGTGATTGCAGTGAGAACATTACGATTGAACGATACAGAGCATGTGTTTTGCGATGAACCAGGAATACAGACGGTGGATGTCAGGGAGCTGAAGCTGCAGGGCTGTATGGGTTGCGGAGCCTGCGAAAGGGACAGAAATCGATATGGTGCGTGTGCTGTAGCGGATGATATGCAAATGCTGTATCCCAAGATTGCGCAATGTGAAAAGCTGGTTTTCATATGCCGACAGAGCTTTGGGTGCTGCAGTCCGATATGCAAGTGCATTCTTGATCGCATGGCGGTGCTTGGCTATTCGGAGTATACAGTGAAAAACAAGGAGCTTTCCAAAAAAGGGTGGAAAATCCCGCTTCGCGAAATCGAATTTCTTCTATATGGAGAAGCGACGCCGCAAGAGCTGGCATTGTTTGAGAAATGGCTGGATGAGGTACACCGTATTACTGCCGGAACGCGTATGCGTGTACAGTATATCGGTGGGGAGGCAGTTGTATGTCCGCAATGATTTTGAATCTGAGTCCGCGCAGGCTTGGTACCAGTGCCCTGCTGGGCAGACTGTTGCAGGAGCAGCTCGGTGAGCAGACACAGGTGTGGAACTGTTTAGATATTGAGTCTGCATGGGATAGCTTTCTGGAAACTGCAAGGCTGGCAGAGACATGGATTTGTATCGCTCCCTGTTATGTGAACGCTATCCCGGGGGATGCGCTCAGGATACTGGTTAAGCTGCAGCAGACAGGTATGGAGAAGAACAAATATGTATATGCAATCGCACAGGGCGGTATGCCATACGCTCATACGCACCACTGCTGTATCGGCAATATCGAGCTGTTTGCAAGGGCTATGCAGCTGCGCTGGATGGGCGGCTTACTGATTGGAGGAGGGGCAATCATTGACGGAGTTTCCTTGAAGCGTCTTCCCAATGCGGTACAGGTAGAGCACTGCCTGCAGAAGATGATTGCCTGTATACAGCATAAAACAGCAGTTGACAGCTTGCTTTCAAGGCAGGCGGAAATGAAGATTCCAGGCTTTGTCGCCCGTCTGCTGTGTTTGAAGATGAATCATACGATTCACAAGCAGCAGAAGAAAATCAAAGCAGACCGGCATACCTGCTTTTATGCAAAGGAGGAGAAGCATGCGCGTAAAGGATGAGGAACAGATCGCGGCACGCAGAGCGCTTATATTGCGTGCGGCGAGAGAAATTATGGAGACACAGGGACTGGAGGCTTTGAGCATTCGTAAGATTGCGGCGATGCTGCAGCAGACCCCCGGTATCATCTATCATTATTTTTCCAGCAAGGAGGAGCTGATGCTTGCGGTTGTACAGGAGGGCTATTACAATATCCTGCGTATTATACAGCAGACCATGGCCTCTGAAAAAACGCCGGCAGCCCAGCTGCGTGCTACCCTGTATGGTTATATTTGCGGTATGCTGGAGGATCCTTTGCTTTATCAGGTCATCCTGCAAAGCAAGCTTCCTGCTGTACAAAAGCAAACAGCGATTTTGCAGGAGAATCTGCGACAGCATCGAAAAAGTATCGCTATGCTGTGTACCTGTCTGGAGGAAGGTGTCGCCTGTGGAGAGTTCCGTGTAGAGCAGGTGGAGCTGCGTGCACAAAGTATCTGGTGCTGTGTATATGGTCTATTGGAGCGTATCCTCATCGAGCAGCCGTCTTTGGCATACCGGGATAAGGTTATTGAGGAAATGCTGGATTTGATTATGGCATCCTTACAGACGCATGAAAAGTAAGCAAAGGAAAGTGTGGTACAGGAATGCATGGAAACAGCAGCGTTTATGCGACAGCCTGCATGCTGCAGGAGAATGGAGAATATATGAAAACACTGATTATCTATAAGAGCAAGCACGGTGCCGGAAAAGAGGTTGCACAGTATGTGCAGCAAAAGCTTTCCGCGGATTTACGGGAGGCAGATTCTGCACTGTCATGGGAAGGCTATGAGCGTATCGTATGTGTGGGAAGCATCTATGCCGGCAGATTGGCAAAGCAGCTGATTGCCTGCATTCATGCAAACACGCAGGAGTTGGCAAGGGAAAAGCGTCTGTATGCTGCTGTGCGGTATGAGCGATGCTGCACCGGAAAAAATCATTACAGAGAATCTGGGAGAGGCGTTTTATCAACAGCTTGCCTTTTCTGTGCATATCGGCGGCAAACTGGATTTTCATAAGCTTGGCTTTCTGGAAAGAACTATAATACGTATGGTGAATAAGCAGGAGCAGCTGTATGAGGATAATGCAGCTGTAGTCGTAGATCGCCTGCGCTGGGATACGATTGATCGTGTAGTTGCCCAGCTGATCCATGAAGCGTAAGGTGATCAAGGTGCTGGCGGTACTGATACTTCTTGGCGCAGGAGTGATTGCTTATCAGTTCTATCAGACAAAGCAGCAAAGCGATGCTCTCGCTTTTGAAGCTGTGGATATGGGCAGTCTGCGTGATGGCAGCTATGAGGGAGAATGTCATGTTGGACTGGTTCAGGTACGGCTGCGGCTGCAGATTCAGGATACTGCCATACAGCGCATTGAGCTGCTTCAGCATGACAATGGCATGGGAAAAGCCGCTGAGCGTATTCTTGAAGATATCCGGAAACAAAACAGCATTGCTGTCGATGATGTATCCTCTGCCACCATATCCAGCAGAGCCATTCGGATGGCTGCACAAAATGCCCTGAAAAAAGCAGAACAGCCGCAGTGAAGCAGCTGGTTTTGCAAACAGGTGATAATGAAAATAAAGAGGAGGCAGCGTAGACACCGGCGGATTGCACTGTGTCTCTTCCTTTCTATTTCGGGATACATCGGGAATGACTGGATGTATCTTTTTTTTGTGAAATGAAATACATGCCTCCATCGTGTTCACAGGACTTGGGGGAATCGCTTTGTGCAGGGAAGAAGAATTGGAGTGTGTGAAGGTTGGGCAGGCTGATACACAGGACAAGCGACATGAGCAAATCTCACCGATGAGGTGACCCTGATGGAGGGGGTGTGCATCGCAATAGCCGCATATGGAAAATGAGCAATAATTTTACTTTTTCAAAGGAGTGAAATATGCTATCATATAAGGAGCGGAAAAGAGGGATTCAATGGAACTGAAACTGATTGATTTAGTGAAAAAAATGGAACAGAACAATCCGGATCTGGAGTATTTTGAACAGGGTACCTTTACCATGAAGCCGGTATATATGAAGAAGTCCAATGTTATCAAAATGGAAATCTCTCTGCCGAAGCCACTGCCGTTTCAGGTATGGGACGTTTTCTGTATGCGTTTAACAAAGCTGACGCGCTGCAGTGTGGATTTGCATATCACAGCTGAAAAGGCGGAAGCAGAGCTGCTGGAGGTTTCCAGCTATATCGAACGCTTTGTCTCCCGGCACATGCAGCTGAAAATATTTCATGAATCACTGCCGACCATCAATGAACAGAAATATCTTGTCTATCAAATTCTGGATGAACAGGAGCGTGAGCGGGCAATCCAGAATAAGCATTTGCTACAGGAATTTCTGGGACGATGCGGCTTTCAGCTGGAAATTCATGTCGAGGAAATGAAAAAATCCGCACCGATTCCGACGGTTACGGTGAAAAATGAGACCGCAGCGAAGCCGGTGAAGGTGTATGAGGAAAAGAAGAGCTATAATTTTAAGCCGAAGGGAAAAAAGGGTCTGGACCAGTATGTGCCGTTTTCCATTCATGATATTACAGAGGAATGCCATGGTATCCGTATCCATGGGAAAATCTTTGAAACGGAAACACGTACGCTGCGGAACGGACGTGATATTCAGATGCTGTGGATCGGGGATGATGACGATGCCATTATCATGAAGCGGTTTGAACGCGGTGCCATCACAAAGGAAGTGCTGGCGGAAATAAAGAACGGAGACTGCGTTGTAGCTTATGGTAAGGCGGAGTATGATGCCTATACACGAGAGCTTGTCTTTATGCCGGATGTGATTGAAAAGGTAGCGGAAGTGAAGCGATTGGATGAGGCGCAGGAAAAACGTGTGGAGCTGCATGTGCATACCAAGCTTTCGGAAATGGACGGAGTCTGCAATATTGAGGAATACATCGATCAGGCAAATGCATGGGGGATGGATGCTATCGCGATTACCGATCATCTTGTCGTACAGGCCTTTCCAAAGGCACAGCACAAGGTGGATGCCATCAATAAGGGCAGAGAAACACCGTTTAAAATGATTTACGGTCTGGAAATGAATATGGTTGACCCTGCATTGCAGATTGTCCGCAATATCCGTGACATTGAACTGGAAAAGGGGACCTATTGTGTATTTGACCTTGAGACAACCGGCTTATCCAGCCGTTTTGATCATATTATTGAATTTGGCGGACAGATTGTAAAGGATCGTGCCTGCATAAAGAGTCTGCAGCTGTTTATCAAGCCTCCGGTGGCGCTGAGTGCCTTTACCACAGAGCTGACCGGTATTACGGAAGAGCATATGAAGAATGCGAAATCGTTTGCGGACAGCATTGATGAAATTCTCGAATTTATCGGAGACAGTATTCTGGTAGCACATAATGCGACCTTCGACTATAACTTTCTAAATGATGAACTGGCAAGAATCGGACGTCCGCCAATTATGAATCCCGTGATTGATACACTGGATCTTGCCCGCAGCATGCAGGCGGATCGTAAGGGCTATCGACTGGGACAGATTGCCCGCTCCTATGGCATCCGATATGATGAGGATGTTGCGCACCGTGCCGATTATGATGCGGAGGTTCTGGCACAGACCTATATGAATATGCTGAATGATTTAAAGCATATCAAAAACCTGCAGGAGCTTCAGGATATGCAGACAGCGGAGAGCTTTCGTAAGGTGCGTGTCAAGCATGTGACGATACTGGCGAAAAATATGGCCGGGCTGAAAGAGCTGTTTGAGCTGGTGACGCTTTCGCATACCCGCTATCTTGCCTACAGCAGCAAAAGTACAAACAATATCGTAGCGGAGCCAAGAATTTTGCGAAGTGAGATTGAAAAGCGGCGTATCAACGGCAATTTGCTGATCGGCTCCAGCTGTTTAAACGGAGAAGTGTTTGATATGGCACAGACCCGCAACGAACAGACACTGGAGGAGGTTATGCAGTTTTATGATTACATCGAACTGCAGCCGCTGGAAAATTACCGCCATCTGGTGGAACGTGATTCCATTTCCAGCATGGACCGGTTAAAGGAAATTCTGACCTCCATCGTAAAGGCAGCGGATAAGCTGGATAAGCTTCTGGTTGCCAGCGGAGACTGCCACTATGTGCAGCCCGGAGAAAAAATGATTCGTGACATTTATATCTCCTCTCAGGCGATTGGCGGTGTACGCCATCCTCTCTATATATACAATCAGGAAAAACGGCGTAAATTTAAAGCGCCGGATCAGCACTTCCGCACAACGACGGAGATGCTGAAGGAGTTTGCGTGGCTGGGAGAGCAGCGTGCCTATGATATGGTTATCAAAAATACCAGACAGATTGCGGATATGATCGGGGAAGTGAAGCCTGTCAAGGATCGCCTGTATCCGCCGGATATTGAAGGCTCTGACCAGAAGCTTACGGATATCTGTTATGAAAATGCCCATAAAAAATACGGACCAGTGCTTCCTGAAATTGTGGAAAAGCGTTTGGAAAAGGAGCTAGCAAGTATTATCGGACACGGCTTCTACGTTGTTTACTACATTTCCCATCTGCTGGTGAAAAAGAGTCTGAATGACGGATATCTGGTAGGTTCACGTGGCTCGGTCGGCTCCAGCTTTGTTGCGACGATGTCGGAGATTACCGAGGTAAATCCACTCGCACCGCATTATGTATGTCCCAAGTGCCATTATGTGAAGTTTTATACCGATGGAAGTGTTGCGGATGGCTTTGATCTGCCGGATATCATCTGTCCAAACTGTGGAGAAACCATACGAGGGGATGGACACGATATTCCGTTTGAAACCTTCCTTGGCTTTGAAGGGGACAAGGTTCCCGATATTGATTTGAACTTTTCCGGTGATTATCAGCCCAATGCCCATGCCTATACAAAAGAGGTGTTTGGGGACGATCATGTGTATCGTGCAGGAACCATCGGTACCGTTGCGACGCAGACAGCATTCGGATATGTGAAGGGCTATGAGGAGGAAATGGGCATTGAGGGCAGTATGCGAAATGCGCAGGTCCTGCATCTGGCGAAGGGCTGTGAGGGTGTGAAGCGTACAACCGGACAGCATCCGGGCGGTATTATCGTAATTCCGCTGGATCTGGATGTTCATGATTTTACACCGGTACAGTACCCGGCCAACAACCCGTATGCGGAGTGGAAGACAACCCACTTTGAATTCCACGATATTCATGATAATGTCTTGAAATTTGATATCCTGGGTCATGTTGATCCGACCGCAATGAAAATGCTGGAGCGTATGAGCGGCATCGATCCGACTACGATACCGATGAATGACCCGGAAACGATGAGCGTATTCTCCAAGGTTGATGCATTGAAAATCGATACCAGCAAGTCCTGCGATGAAACCGGTGCCGCCGGATTACCGGAATTTGGAACGCCGTTTGTGCGTGGTATACTGGAGCTGACACGTCCGACCACCTTTGATGAGCTTCTGAAAATTTCCGGTCTGAGCCATGGAACCGATGTCTGGCTGGGAAATGCAAAGGATTTGATCGATAACGGCACATGTACCTTGAAGAGTGTGATCGGATGTCGTGATGACATCATGGTGTATCTGCTGCACAAGGGGCTGCGGCCGAAGCTTGCCTTTACCATCATGGAGAGTGTGCGTAAGGGAAAGGGCTTAAAGGATGAATGGATTCCGGAAATGAAGGCCAACGGTGTGGAGGACTGGTATATCGATTCCTGTCTGAAAATCAAGTATATGTTCCCGAAGGCACATGCAACGGCTTACGTTATGATGGCGATTCGTATCGCATGGTTCAAGGTGCATCGCCCACAGGTATATTACTGCATGTTCTTCTCGATTCGCTGTGATGCCTATGATATTGAAACGATGATCAAGGGAGAACAGGCAATCCGTCGCAGAATGCAGGAAATCAGCGATATGCTGAAAAATAATGAAACGAAAAAGGATGTTTCCAAAAAGGATAAGGATACCTTCAATACGCTGGAGCTTGCTCTGGAAATGAATCTGCGGGGTTATTACTTTACCAATATTGATATCATGCGCTCGGCATCCCGTGAATTTATCGTCGATCCGGATAATGCGAACTATATCATACCGCCGTTTACCAGCATTGACGGACTTGGGGAGAATGTTGCGGATACGGTTGTGGAGGCACGAAAACAGGGAGCCTTCCTGTCCAAGGAGGATTTGCAGCGGCGTACGGCATTGAGCGGAACACTGGTGAAGAAGATGGAAAGCATGGGGGTTCTGGAGGGAATGCAGGACGAAAATCAAATGTCGTTATTTTCCTTTTAAGCGATCGCAGTTTGATGGGTGAAAAGTTGGATGATACAGCGTTTAGGGATATCCCTTGCAGGATGAACAGGCACGATGCCTGTTTTTCTTCGCTTTCAACACTACCTGCCACATCTTTGTACAAGCTGCTTGAAAAGCTGTGGGATGTACAGGGAAACAAACGCAGCGGCTCCACGCGGTATAAGAATTGTGTGTGTAAGCAGGAAGTCATTTGTAAAAGAGAAATACGAATGCTATAATTTTAGGGAAAGAAGGATGAGAGTTGTGAAAGAGAGAAAACATGGAAGTACGCTTCATATTCTGCATAGTGCAGGAAATTTTAAATATGTATTGATTGCAGAAGGGCTTGCGGCCGGTCTTTGTGCCGGGCTGATTGCTGTGCTGTATCGTATTGTTCTGGGCTACGCGGAGGATTTTGTTGCGGCGGCGGTTGCCTTTATCCGTACCGACTGGACACATATTGTACTCTGGTTTGCTTTTCTGCTCGTGCTGGGCTTTCTGGTGGCACAGCTTTTGAAGGCGGAGCCGTTGATTTCCGGTAGTGGGATTCCACAGGTGGAAGGAGAAATCATGTCCTTTATCGATCAGCAGTGGACACGGGTGCTGCCGGCAAAGGTGATTGGCGGAACGCTGTGTGCCTTCGGCGGCTTGTCTTTGGGGCGGGAAGGACCGAGCATTCAGCTGGGGGCAATGGCTGGAAAAGCGATTGCAAAGCTGTTTCACCGCGTAAAGATGGAAGAGCGTCTGCTTTTGACCTGCGGTGCTGCGGCAGGTTTGTCTGCGGCATTTAATGCACCGCTTGCCGGCGTCATGTTTGCACTGGAGGAAATCCATAAAAATTTTAGTGTGTCGGTATTGATTTCCGTAATGTGTGCGAGTGTGACCGGAGATTTCCTTTCCCGGAATGTGTTCGGGCTGGCACCGGCGTTTCATTTTGAAGTCGTGCATACCTTTCCCCTCGGCTATTATTGGATGCTGATTCTGTTGGGAATCGTCTGTGGTCTGTTTGGGGTGCTGTACAATAAATCCACGATGAAAGTGCAGGCATTGTTTGCAAAAAGCGGCTTACAGCAGTATGGAGTGATAGCTGCTATGCTTTTGTCCGGTGTTCTGGCGCTTTGTCTGCATGATGTTTTGGGCAGTGGTCATGCGATGATTGAAATGCTGAGTGAGGACCCTATCATGCTGCTTCGCACGTTATTTCTTCTTCTGGCAGTGAAGTTTGCATTTTCCCTTGTCAGCTTCGGTTCCGGAGCACCGGGGGGGATTTTCTTTCCATTGCTCGTTTTGGGCAGCTTTACCGGAGCGATTTTCGGAAATATCGCTGTTCAGGTGTTTGGCTTCTCTGCCGGCTATATGAATAATATTATCATCATGGCGATGGCAGGAGCATTTGCCGCAATCGTGCGGGCACCGATTACCGGAATTATTCTGATTGCAGAGATGAGCGGCACATTAACCAATCTCTTGCCGCTGGCCGTTGTATCGCTGATCAGCTATTTGTGTGCGAGCTTGCTCAACTGTGAGCCGATCTATGAAAGCCTGCTGCACAATCTTCTTGTGAAAAACGGTGTGAATCTTTCTGCCTTTCATGGGGAGCGGCATTTGGTGGAGGCTGTTGTGGAGCTGGGAAGTCCGGTTTGTGATCAGGCGATCCGTGATGTGAAGTGGCCGAATAAATGCCTGTTGATCAGTATTGAACGACAGGGAAAGGAGCTGCTTCCCAAGGGAAGCACCATGCTGCACACAGGAGATAAGCTGATCGCCCTATTGGATGATGAGGATGCCCCTTATATTCAGCATCAGCTGGAAAAATGCTGCAGCTCAAAGCTGGAATAGAACAGCAGGAAAACGACATGGCAGAGCTATGGAAAGGGAAACGCGAAAAATCATACCGCTTGATCTTCTTGCGAGAGAAACGGATGCGCGGATACGCTGCAGAGGCTGGCTACCAGTCTGCAGGCAGTGACAGGGGAGAATGGAGATATGTATGAAGCTGGTTTATAAAAATCTTACGATCTGTAGTAAAGCGGAAGGAAGCATTCCCGTATGGGACAGTGCGCATGCCCCGCAGCTGCAGGAGCAACAGATGCACAACATGCTGCAGCTGTATTTGCTGCTGGATACAATTTATGCCGGATATATGCAGGTAACGCTGCTTACAGCGCATACCGTTTCCATCACGATGAAGCTTGCGAATACCGGAAAGAATTTCGCACAGCTGCAGCGACAGTATCTGCTTATGCTGCTGTTTTATGTGCTGTATCGCTGGGATATCGCGCAGGTAGTTATGGAGGTGGATGGCAAAGACCGGCAGCTGCAGGAAAATCTTGTTCAGCTGGGCTTTTCAAGCGTTGGGCAAGCGCAGAAGCATCCCGCCATGGCAAAGACCTCTTTGCTGTACCAGTTACAAGCGTCTGATTTCAATAGAAAGGAAAATCTGGATGCTGAGGAATTGCAAAAGCTTTCTCTGGAACAGCTCTGGGAACTGTTTCCTATTGTCATACGGCCGCATAATGAGCAATATGCGGCATGGTATGATGCACAGCGCCTTCACCTTCAGGAGCTGCTGAAAGCCTCCATTGTACGAATTTCCCATATCGGGAGTACGGCGGTGAAAGGACTGGAAGCAAAGCCCTGTGTGGATATTCTGCTGGAAACGGATACCCGCCACCCGCAGGAGCTGATCAAAAGGCTTACGCAGGACGGCTGGATTTTGATGTCGAGAAAACAAGAGGAGCAGGGGGATATCCTATGCTTCAACAAGGGCTACACGGCACTTGGATTTGCGCAAAAGGTATATCATTTGCATGTGCGCTACCCTGCAGCATGGGGAGAGCTTTACTTCTGTGATTATCTGCGTGCACATGATGAGGCTTGCCGGGAATATGCGGCCTTGAAAAAAGAACTGGCACAGACCTATCGCAAAGACCGAGATGCTTATACACACGCAAAGACACAATTTATCGAAGAAATGACAAAGCGTGCCCGCAGGGAGCTTTCAGATAAATTCAGCATTGCTGCAGAAAACAAATAGAACATGCGGGATTATGGTTCATTTTTTCTATATACGTCACATAACTGGAAAATTAAGGAAAATCCGTCGAAACCGGCAGGATAAAATCCTTAATTTTTTTAATTCTTTATGTACAAAACCATAGTCAGAGGGTATAATGGTGGTATAAAGTAGCAGAAAGTGGTAGATAGTGGAGGTGAATGACATGTTCATGGGTGAATACGCACATAATATTGATAAAAAAGGGCGTATCATCATTCCTGCAAAGTTTCGTGAGGAGCTGGGAGATCATGTCATCATCACACGCGGGCTGGACGGCTGTCTGGCTGTTTACACAAAAGAGCAGTGGGAGACCATCTATGAGCAGCTGATGAAGCTGCCTTCGACGAAGAAGGATGCCCGTATGTTTGTCCGAATGATGACAAGCAAAGCCGCTGAATGTGAAATTGACGCCCAGGGTCGTGTACTGATTCCCTCTCCCCTTGTGAAGCTGGCAGAGCTTGTGAAGGAATGCATGGTAATCGGTGCTGCCAATCATGTGGAAATCTGGTCCAGAGAACGCTGGGAGCCGGTGGATGAGGAAGCAAACGACGCCTTTGAGGACATAGCCGAGAGCTTGACGGAGTTTATGATATGATGAAACACTACAGCGTATTACTGCAGGAGAGCATTGACAATCTGGCAATCCATAGCGATGGAATCTACGTGGACGGTACGCTGGGACGAGGCGGTCACAGCGCGGAAATTCTCGCACGGATACCGCAGGGACATTTATATGCCTTTGACCGTGATGCCTCTGCTATCGAGGAATCCAGAGCACGGCTTGCGCAAATTGGCGATAATGTGACCCTGATACATAGCAATTTTTCAAATCTGAAGAGTGAATTAACAGCACGCGGCGTTACAGGCATCGATGGTATGGTTCTGGATCTGGGCGTATCTTCACCGCAGTTTGATGAAGCACAGCGCGGTTTCAGCTACCGCTTTGATGCACCACTGGATATGCGTATGGACCAGAGTCAAAGGCTCAGTGCCTATCAGGTGGTGAACGAGTGGGAATACCAGGAGCTTGTACGCATCTTTTTTCAGTTTGGTGAGGAGAGCTTTGCGAAGCAGATTGCCAGAAAAATTGAAAAAGCAAGAGAAGTAAAACCGATTGAGACAACCTTTGCACTGGTGGATGTTATCAAATCCGCATTGCCTGCAAAGGTGCTGAATAAGAAGGGACATCCGGCCAAAAAGGTGTTTCAGGCAATTCGTATTGCCGTAAACGATGAGCTGGGGGAGCTGCAGCTGGTGCTGCGTGATGCATTACAGCTTCTTCATGTAGGAGGAAGGCTATGTGTCATCAGCTTTCAGTCGCTGGAGGATCGTATCGTAAAGGATACCTTTGCCTCCTGCAGCAAACCAAAGCAATATGATAAGCGGATTCCGATCCTGCCGCAGGATATGGAAGCTGCACCGTACCGGCTGCTAAATAAAAAGCCGATAACTGCTACGGAAGAGGAGCTGAGGGAAAACATGCGCTCTCATTCCGCAAAGCTAAGATGTATAGAAAGGATCAGGTGATGAACATGGCGAAGGCGAAAATAGTAAAAAGAAAAAGAAGACTGCGTATCGAAGGACTTGCGACACTGCTTTTAACGCTGTCAATCTTCGGATACTTCGGTGCCAAGTTTGCACTGAAATCCTATAATATAACACTTCAGCTGAAGGCTCAGGAAAGCGAGCAGAAGGCAAACACATTAAAAGAGGACGTGGCAAATCTGGAAGCGGATATTACAAAGCTGGAGGATCGAGATCGCGTACTTGGAATGGCTGAAAAAGAGGGGATCAAAACGAATCAGGACAACGTTGTTGTGGTAGATAAAGACGAAAAGAAATAACAAAGGCGTGATGATATGAACCCAAAAAGAAGTAATCGAACATTAGTATATATGCTGTTGATGATAGGGATCATTGGGGTAGTAATTTTATCCAATGTCCTTTTTACTATGGTGACACAGAAGCATTTGCGTACCGGAACCAATGTAAAGGAATACAAGGATCCCGATATTTCCAACAGCAATGTCCTGAAGGCAAAGCGCGGTACGATTTATGATCGAAACGGCGAAGTTATTGCGCAGGATGAGGATACCTACAAGCTGATCGCATACCTGAACAAGAATCGTAAGGGAATCGGCAACAAGCCTGCCTATGTGCAGGATATCACCAAGACAGCCCGATTGCTTGCCCCAAAGCTGGGCATGGATGAAAAGGATATTGTCGATACGCTGACAAAGGCACAAAAGAACAATCAGTATCAGACAGAGCTTGGGGATAAGGGAAAAAATCTTACCAAGGAGGTAAAGGAAAGCATCGAGGCACTGGAGCTGCCGGGTATCTCTTTTGAGGAATCGGTAAAACGGTATTATCCTTCCGGTGTATTTGCTTCCCATCTGATCGGCTATGCGCAGCTTGATGAAGAAAAAAATACAATCGTTGGTAAAATGGGGCTGGAGTCTGCGTTAAACAACTATTTAAGCGGTAAGGATGGTCTGGAGGTGTACCAGCAGGATGCTGACGGAAATCTGTTGCCGGGTACAAAGTATACGAAGACCTATGCAACGGATGGAAACAATGTCGTTTTAACACTGGATCGCAATGTCCAGCAAACTTTGCAGAATTCACTGGATAAGAGTGTGAAAAAAACAGCAGGCGGTGTACGTGGCTGGGGCATTGTTATGGAGGTAGAAACAGGGAAAATTCTCGGCTGGGCATCCTCTCCTTCCTTTGATTTGAATAAGCGGGATATGAAGAATTATATAGACCTTCCGGCAGGATATTTGTATGAGCCTGGCTCCGTTATGAAGGGGATTACATATTCTGCGGCCATTGACAGTGGGAAGTATCCGTATAATAAAACCTTTGATTCCGGTGTGTTTTATTTCACAGAATCGGCGGATGGAAAAATTTATAGAACAAATAGTGGAGCATTGAAAATAAATGATGCGCTAGGTGAAAATCATGGTACCATCACTTTCGATAAAGGGTTTGTGTTATCCAGCAACATTGGAATCTGTGAGCTGTTGACCAAGTATATGGAGCCATCAGTATATAAAAATTATGTTGAAAAATTTGGTTTCTTGAAACCGGTAAATTCACCATTTCTGAACAATGAAGGCGGTACGATGTCCTTTAATTATGCATCGGAGAAGCTCTCCACCGGCTTTGGACAGGCAATCAATGTAAACGCCCTGCAAATGGTACAGGCATATTCCGCAATCTTCAACGATGGGAAAATGGTGGAGCCGTTTGTTGTCGATTGCATTGAGAATGCAAATGGAAAAATTATAAAGCAGTATGACACAACGATAACAGGTCAGCCGATTTCAGAGAAAACAAGCAAGTATATGCAAAAGCTGATGAAACGGGTTGTATATGATAAGGATGGTACGGCATCTCCCTATAAAATGAATGATGTGGAAATCATTGCCAAGACAGGAACCGGCGAGGTTGCGGGGAAAAACGGCTATGACGGCAGCCTGTATACCAACTCCGTCATGATGGCGGCACCAGCGGATGATCCCAAGGTTATGGTGTATTATGCGTTTCAGGCAAGCGATATTCTCAGCTATGACAGAGAGCCGATGAAGGAAGTCATGCGTTCTGCTCTGGTAGCGGCAAACATCACCAGTGATGGGGAATCGAATAATGGAAAGAAAACATATAAGGATTTCAAGCAGTCAAACATGCCTTCCCTGTTGAATCATTCTCTTGCTTATGCAAAGGAAAAGCTGGAGGGTACCTCCACCAACCAGATCATCATCGGAAACGGCTCCAGTGTTATCAAGCAGTATCCGGAGGTGGGAGAAACCATTATATCCAATCAGAATGTCTTTGTTCTGACAGATGGCTCCAAAATTACCATGCCGGATATGAAGGGGTGGACAAAGAAGGATATCACCGCATTCTGGGAGCTGACGCATATCGAGGTTGAAATGAGCGGTACCGGCAGGGTAACCTCACAGAATATCAAAACGGGAAAATCCATCAATAAGGATACCGTTATTAAAGTTAAGATGGAATAGTGGAAGTGGCACCTGTTAAGGGGCCATTTCCTTTCAAAGGGGGAGTGTAGATGAAGAGAAGCAACCGGACACTGGCGATGATGATGATGGCTATGGGATGCATTACGCTGCTGATTCTTTCCAATGTTTTGTATACCATGACCTCTGCCAGACATTTTCGTACAGGCATGAATGTAAAAGAATATAAGGATGGCGATATTGTACAGAGAGTGGTTTTAAAGGCCAGAAGGGGAAGCATTCTGGATCGCAGCGGAGAAGTTCTGGCGAAGGATGAGGATACGTATACCGTTATCGCAATTCTCAGCAAGACCAGAAAGGATATCGGAAATCGGCCCGCTTATGTACAGGATATTGATAAAACAGCAAGGCTGCTTGCGCCCAAGCTCGGTCTGGAGGAGGCCTTTCTTCGTAAAAAGCTGGAGGATGCCAGAGATTTGAATATGTATCAGACGGAATTTGGAGAAAAGGGGAAATATCTTTCCAATAGTGTTAAGGAAAGTATAGCGGCCTTAAAGCTTCCAGGCATAGAATTTCAGAGCAGTGTGAAAAGAACCTATCCCAACAGTGTCTTTGCCTCCCACCTGCTTGGCTTTGCACAATATGATGAAGCAAAGAAGAAAATCAGTGGACAAATCGGTCTGGAAGCAGCGCTGGATCAGGAGCTGAGTGGTACCAATGGCAGTAAGGAATACCAGAAGGATGCGGATGGCAATCCACTGCCGGGTACGGAATATACAAAGGACTATGCGAAGGATGGCGATCATGTCGTATTGACACTGGATCGCAATGTGCAGCAGACCCTGCAGAGCTCGCTGGATAAAAGCGTGAAGAAGACAAGCGGCGGTGTTCGCGGCTGGGGAATCGTCATGGAAGTAAAAACCGGTAAAATTTTGGGCTGGGCTTCCTCACCGTCCTTTCATCTGAACAGCCGGAATGATATCAAGGATTATGTGGATCTTCCTTCTGATTTTTTATATGAGCCGGGGTCTGTCATGAAAGGCATCACCTACGCAGCGGCGGTAGACAGCGGACAGTATCCCTATAACAAAACCTTTGACAGTGATGTCTATCATTTTGTGGAGGACAGTAAGGGAAACATTCATCGTACAAATAATGCAAACGATTTGACAATCTATGACGCCCAGCAAAGCAAGCATGGAACCATCAGCTTTGATAAGGGCTTTGTGTTATCGAGCAATATCGGTATCTGTGAGCTTCTGGCAAACTATATGGAGCCATCTACCTATAAGGAATATCTTGAAAAATTCGGTTTTCTGAAATCAGTGGATACGCCTTATCTCAATAATAAGCCCGGTGAAATGCAATTCACCTACGCGTCGGAGAAGCTTTCCACCGGCTTTGGGCAGGCAATCAATGTCAATGCTTTACAGATGGCACAGGCGTTTTCTGCTATTTTCAATGATGGCACCATGATGCGTCCCTATGTGGTGGATCGCATCGAGCGTTTTAACGGGACCGTCGTGAAGCAATACGAACCCAAGGTGGTAGGGAAGCCAGTTTCAGAAAAAACAAGTGCCTATATACAGAAGCTGATGAAACGGGTTGTGGATGATAAGGATGGAACGGCAAGAATGTATCGAATGAAGGATGTGGATATCATAGCGAAGACCGGTACCGGACAGGTATATGGGAAGAAGGGCTATGATGTAAGTCTGTATACGAATTCCGTCATGATGGCAGCTCCTGCAAAGGATCCCAAGGTGATGGTCTACTATGCATTTCAGGCAAGTGATTATCTGAACTATGACAGGGAGCCTGCGAAAGAGGTCATGCGCTCTGCATTGGTCGCAGCCAATATCACTGCCGATAAAGCGTTCGGGAATGAAGAGAAAGCATATAAGGACTTCAGAGAAACGCAAATGCCGGTACTGAGAAATCATTCGCTTTCCTATGCATTGGATAAGCTGAAGAACAGCCATACGGAGCAGATCATCATTGGGGATGGCAGTGAGGTTATGGAACAGTTTCCACAGCCAAAGGAAACCGTTATCTCCAACCAGAGAGTGTTTCTGTTAAGCGATGGCAGTCGCTTGACCATGCCGGATATGAAGGGCTGGACAAAAAAGGATATCACTGCATTTTGGAAGCTGACACATATCGCAGTGGAAATGGATGGAACCGGTATGGTTGCTTCGCAGAATATAAAAGCAGGAAAGGCGATCAACAAGGATACAGTGATTCGGGTGAAAATGAAATAATGCGGAGTGACAAAAATCGGATAGCGCTACATTCTTACCCGTTTCTTACTATTTACATATTTTTCGCTACAAAACAGGGGATTCATAGGTCCCTCGAGGATGCTGGAAAATGTAACATGAAAAAGCTGAACAATCCTATACAGTGGTTATGATAGCAGGGGCACATGCTTGGGGGCAGCGAGAAACTTGGATGAATAAGAGGATGATACAAAGTGAATGTGGTTCTTACTCGCTTTTGGGCAAAAATAAAGGATTTCAAAATCTATTGTATTCTTCAATAGAAATGAAATCTTTTTTTTACAACTACCCTAAAGAGAGAAAGCGCCGCGCCTACCTGCTCATTTCTTTTTTGTACATTTCCGATTATGATTTACAGTCGGATAAAATTTCACCTCCTCCATTTTTAGCTGCTTATACACATCCTAAAAAGCAGGTAAGACTATGTATGCTCTGTTCTTCTTTTTTCCCACTGCTCGTGCAGAAATGCTTGCTGAAGGGATGTGAAGCTTCTGAAAGCACGACCTTACACCGTATGGCAGCACTGCTGTTTTCCAGCTACATGACAAAACTGATAGATACCTGACCGTATTCTTCAGGTATAATAAAGAAAAGGAAATTTAGCGAACAGGCTAAGAAGAGAAAGAAGGGATTGTATGAAAATTCTGATTGCCGAGGATGATGAGGTATTGGCTAGAGAAATACAAATGGCCTGTACACGCTGGGGCTATACCGTGGATACCGTGCAGGATTTCCAGCAAATCGCAGAAACGCTAGCACAGCGGAAACCGGATCTTCTGTTGCTGGATATCAATCTTCCATATTATGACGGCTTTTACTGGTGTGAAGCAATTCGCAGATTTTCAACGCTTCCGATCTTGTTCATATCCAGCAGGAATCAGGATCAGGATAAAATCATGGCGATGATGAGCGGGGGCGATGATTATCTGCAGAAGCCCTTCTCTTTACCTCTGCTGATGGCCAAGCTGCAGGCGCTTTTGCGAAGGAGCTACGAATATGTCGGACATACCGTGATTGTACTGGCTGAATCCCTTTGCTACGATCTTGACAAAGGCGTGCTGCAGTATGAATCACAGGAGATTGTGCTGACCAGGACAGAGCATAAGATATTGCAGATCCTCGTTCAAAATCGTGGCAGTATCGTAAGCCGTGAGGAGCTGATGATGCAGATTTGGAGTACGGATGAATTTATATCGGATGGCTCCTTGACTACCGGCATTTCACGCTTAAAGGCAAAGCTGCGTCTGTACTGTGATGAGGATTTGATACAGACACGCAAGAAACAGGGGTATCTGCTGTTATGAAGGGCTGGCTGAAGGACAGGCGTTTATGCATTTATATACTGACAGCGGTGCTGCTTATTTACCATCTGTATTTTCTCTGGCTTTCCTCTGTGAAAATGGAGCTGTCCGAACTGCTTTATGCGGATTTCATGCTGTTCGTGGTGATTGGAGTGTGTACCGTCTATGATATGTATCGATGGATAAAGAAGACAAGGGATTGGCAAAATGCAATGCAGACAGCTTCCTATGTACTGAATGAGGAGCTGGAGGATACGGGGGCACTGGAAACGGTGCTGGTACATAATGAGCAGGAATACCTTAGAAAACAAAAGGAGCATTATATGCAACAGCAGGAGCTGCAGGACTACATATCCCGCTGGTCGCATGAAATAAAGCTGCCGCTGGCTGCCCTGCGAATGATGAATGAGCGAAATACCGATGCCGCTTTGCGAAAAGATATACAGGAGCAGCTGGAGAAAATGGAGCGTCAGCTGCATATGATGCTGTGCACTGCCAAAGCCTGGATGCCGGCAGGGAATCGCGGCATTGCGAAAATTGAATTGAAAAAAGCCATTCAAAGCGCTGTGAAAAATGCTTCCTATTTTCTGATTCACGAGGGCTTTGAAATTCAAATCGAGGATTCCGTGGATATCCTTGTCCTCAGTGATGAACAATGGCTTGTCTATATGCTGGATCAGCTGATATCCAATGCTGTCAAATATCACAAAGAGCACCCGGTGCTTACCTTTTCCTGTGATGTGAGGGAATTTGCTGTTCTCCATGTTCGGGATAATGGCATCGGGATTCGTCAGGAGGAGCTTGCAGCGGTGTTTGAACGGGGGTATACGGGAAGAAATCAACGCAATGGGGCCTATCGCTCGACGGGAATGGGGCTGTATTTTGTGCGCAAGATTGCAGACCTTCTGGGGCATACGGTGGCCATCACCTCTCGTGAACAGGACTATACGGATATACAGATTACCTTTTCCCATGACGGCGATTTCTTTCATCTGACAGATTTGTAAGGTTACGTGTAAAAACTGTCATCCTGCGGTAAGGATTTTACAGGCACAGACATGGTATGCTTAACCTGTAAGGAGGAATCTGAAGATGAACGAAATCATGAAAATAAGAAATCTGTCGAAAATTTACGGAAAAAAAGAGGTAAGAACGACGGTACTGAATAATCTGTCACTGGATATTGAGGAAGGGGATTTCATCGCGGTCATGGGTCCCAGCGGGGCAGGGAAGAGTACGCTTTTGAATCTGTTGAGTACGATTGACAAACCGACACAGGGCAGCATCATACTGGATGGGCAGGAGCTGACAGCCATTCGCAATGATAAGCTGGCAAAGCTTCGCAAGGAACACATCGGCTTTATCTTTCAGGATTACAATCTGCTGGATAATATGACGCTGATGGACAATATCGCCCTGCCGCTTTCTTTGTCCAACGAGAAGGCAAAGAACATACAGCAGCGTGTGCAGGAAATGGCAAGGCTGTTTCATCTGGAGGAGCATCTGAAAAAGTATCCGCATCAGCTAAGCGGAGGCCAAAAGCAGCGTGGAGCCGCTGCACGTGCACTGATTCGCAATCCCCGCATTGTGTTTGCGGATGAACCGACAGGTGCACTGGATTCCAAAAGCAGCCGTGAGCTATTATGCAGCCTGAAGACAATCAATGAGGAGCGCAATGCGACGATTCTGATGGTCACACACGATGCCTTCAGTGCCAGCTATGCCCGAAAGGTGTATATGCTGAAGGACGGAGAGATATTTACAACGCTACATGCGGACGCAAAGCGTTCCATATTCTATGAGCGCATCCTGCAGCTGCTCGCTTCCATGGGAGGTGACTGATATGCAGATACTGCGTCTGAGTATTGCGAATTTCAAACGCAATATCCGGTTTTATCTGTCCTATATTCTGTCTCTTTCCTTCTGCGCCTTTATCCTGTATGATTTTCTTGCCTTGATGGACTCCGGACTGCTGGAAATCATGGGGAAAAAGAATCAGGAATTCAGTGATATGATTCTGATTTCTATGATTGTCGTACTGCTGTTCTTCGTCTTTTGCTTTATCTGGTATGCGACCAACGTGTTTTTGAATTTACGGAAGAAGGAAATGGGAACCTTTATTTTCATGGGGCTGGATCAAAGAGAAATCTCCCGTATGTATACGCTGGAAATGCTGTTGGCAGCGCTGAGTGCTCTCTTGCTTGGTATTTGTGCAGGTGCTGTGTTCTTTAAGCTGTTTGCCATGCTGTTTTTTCAGCTGAGTGGTATGGAAGCGGATATCTCTATGCGCTTTTCCTTCGGATCCGCTCTGCAATGTGCCGCAGCCTTTCTCATTCTATATCTGCTTCTTGCTATAAAAGGATATCTTTCCATCGTAAAGACGAGCATCAGGGATATGCTGGAGGCAACCCGTCAGCGCGAGGTGGTAAGAGCTACAGGGCTTCGTGCATTGCTTTCCTCTCTGCTTTCTTCCATTCTGCTGATTGGCGGTTATCTTTGTGCTATGCAGATTGGGGAAATGGACAGCTTCAGCTATATGCTGCTTGCTGTTGTTCTGGTCATTGTCGGTGTGTATGGCCTGTATCGCTCGCTGTTTCCCTATCTTCTACAGCAGCTATCAATGAAAAAAGACTTTCTATATCGAAAGCAGCGGACTTTATGGATCAGCAATCTGGTATTTCGCGTAAAGAAAAATTATCGTACCTATGCCATTGTAACCATTATGATGCTGTGCTCCGTCAGTGCGCTGAGTGCAGGGCTGGCTTTTAAGCAGCGTTATGATGCCATGGTGGCAGGGGAAGGACAATTCTCCTACATTCTGCTCAGTGCACAGCCCATTCCGACAGAAGACCTTAACAAAGCAGCGGCGGCTTATGGAACCATGGAGTATCAGGCAGAGCTGCAGGGCTTTCCTTATACCTATGAGGATGAAAACCATCTGGTCTATACAGATATGGTACTTTCCTATACAGACTATGAGACATATTGTAAAAGCATTCATAAACAGGTGCTTGCCAAGGAGCCGAAACCGGGAAACGGTCTTCGTCTATCAAAGAAATATCTGATTTCCATGGCGAACGAGGATGAGGATATCGTTCCCTTTCCTCAACGCTCTATTCGTATTCAGGAAAAGAGTGAGGAGTATTATTTTGGAATCATGCAAAACAATATGAATTTTATCATTCTGAATGATGAGGACTATATGGCTGTTATCGATGAAAAAACGCAATATATGCATATGCAAATGGTACAGCTGGATACCGCTGTCAATATCAAAGAGCTTCGCAAGACATTGGCACCGCTGAGCGATGGACAGATTTCAGCTATGGGTGTTGATCCCGAAAATGATGATCTGGCATTTATCCGTGTTATGTACGCTGCCTGCGTCTTCATGTTTCTAGTTTTCATTGTATCCTGCGGTGGCGTGATCTTCATGAAAACCTGCAATGATGCGGATGATGATTATGGTCGTTGTCAGATTCTGAAAAATATCGGCATATCGAATAAAGATATGAAAAAAGCCATTCACAGGGAACTGGGCTTCACCTATATCATGCCCCTGCTGCTGACTGCAATATCCAGTGTGTTCATCATTCATGCCATTGAACGGGTTATGCGCACAAACACACTGCTGCCGATCAATCTTTTAACACTGGCGGTTGTCTTCCTGTTCGATCTGATACTGTATTTTGGTTCTGTACAGATGTATGAAAAACGCTGCGGACTTGCGGATGATAAGCAGAGGTAAGGATAAGCATAAAAATACAGCAGGTACGGTATACAAAAAAGCATAGAGAGGAAATGCATGCTGCATGTACAGAATGCATAATATGATAGTCTAGATCTATTCTGAGCACGAAAATAAATAATAGCCTATGCGTCATAAAGCATATACAAGGCTTCTTTTCAATCTCAAATCGGGCAGCTTCAACAGAGATAGAAAACGCTGCATGTATTTGAAAGTAAAGAATTATGTGTAAGCTTACAAGGTCGCTATCTTTCAACCAACTGAAGTATGATTCCTTATACCGGAGTGCTTTTCCGTGTGTGATATCCTGACCGTTTACCGGCCTCCTATAGGATGCCATATACCTTTTGAAGCCTATCCTTATATAAGAAGTATCGTAAAGATAAACGTAGAGCGAATAACAGTATCGCTCTACGTTTCTTCTTGCACGCAAAAAGGAAGCTTACATAGCTTCCTAAAATAACAGATATCTAAATGCTCGCAGGGATACTTAATGGAATACTGTACACGCTTTTTTTGACGAACACTCTTGCATCACCATCATTGAAGCGATACACCGGCATGTCATATGCGGTTATCTTGCCTTCGCTTATTTAAAATCTGGAATCACCCATGTAAGGATATCAAAAATTATACCGATGATTCTGCATTGTTTATCACCTTTGATTTTATCTTTTGCCACATATGCTATTTGTTCGATGGTAAATCCTTCCTTTAACAGCTCTGCTACCTCCTCCTCCGTAAATTTTTCTTTTATTAGTTTCTCTTGTTCTTCCTTTTCAGCTTCTGGCGTTTTTCTTTGCGGCGCTTGTTTATGAATTTTCACGTTTAAGTTTATTTTAAGTTGAATATATAAGTATATTTTTCATTTGGAGCAAATACAGTGATCGCCATTAGCAACAGGTGATAGATGCTGTTTTTTTTCATAATTGCGCCTCCTTGAAATAGTTCTTTTCTCACCTATATCATATCATAAAAACAAGCGATAGCGCTAATTTATTCTTTTTCTTATACTGCAAGAGCTTTGCTTCAATGCCGGTTCTGCCATTGCAATACAATGTATACAATACTGCCGGGTAATGCTTCGTATACCCTCCCACTTCCGTAACAAGCTTTCTTCCTTTTATTCAGCATATGTACACCATTTGAATATTTCCCACACATTTTTTTGTTCTTCCAGTAGCTGTGATGTTCCTGATGTTGTTACCGTCGTTTGTAGCTTGCGGTTAGTCTGCAAGTGGGCAGGAAAGCTGCATCGGAAATAAAATTGGCTACAATTATTTCCTGCATACGGTTGGGGAATACGTGATTCATAAAAAACACAGGGCTTTTTGATTCCCTGTGTTTTTTCCTGCATTCATTTGCTATTCTCGTTCGCTGTTTCTTTGTCTTTATCCTTTGCCGCAGCTTCCTTATCAAAATAAATGCGCAATGCTTTTCCCATGAAGCTGGATGCCCCCTTGCCATAGCGCTGATCCATCTGCTGTATCAATGCTTCATTATGCAGGTAGCTGTCAATCAGCAGCTTTTGATGCTGCATGCCCGGACTGCTGTCACAGGCTTCTTCCTTTGGTATCAGATGCTGCATTTCATAAATAATCTGCTGTACCTGTGTGGATGCGGGATCCCGCCCAACATCCTGCAGCAGCTCCTCCATGAGCTGTTGATTGCGCTTTACATAATCCTGCTGCTTGATATGCTCCAGCTTTTCCATATTCTCTGAAAAATGCTCCAGATTGTACTTCATGGCGTCGGTAAACGCTGCAATGCTTCCATAATATTCGACAGCGGTTTTTGCAATATCCGCATCATGCTCGCGCAAACGGGCGATGATTTCATCAAAGGCGGCAATGCTGCCCCACTGCTGCATAATTTCCTCGGTATGCTCAGCTTTGAATTGCTCCAGCAGCTGCAGGTAGCTTTGCAGCTTAAAATCTTCAAATTCCATACAGGATTCTCCCTTCTCTAATTTATCAAGCAGCGTCAACAGGCGATTCAGCCGATCCCGCCGCTTGATCAGCAGAGCCTTCTGCTTCTGAAATGCTTCTGCCTGATTGTATTCCTTCTGTGTCATAATGCTTTTGATTTCCTTCAGCGGAAAATCCAGCTCCCGAAAGAGCAGAATCTGCTGCAGGGTTTTCAATGCTTCCTCATCGTATAGGCGATAGCCTGCTTCTGTGAGTGCCGTTGGTTTGAATACGCCGATCTCATCATAATATTGCAGGGTCCTGACACTGATGCCTGTCAGCGCTGCGACCTCTTTTACTGTTTTCATGATATCACTCCCATCTTTGCTACATGCTTCCTTTTCCTTTGCGCGCCAATGCTCCCCCTATCCTCCTCTTTATCATACAGTATCACGCAGCGTGAGAGTCAACCAAAAATAAAATTATTTACAAAGCACTGCTGCAAAAGGGGAACCGTAAGGAAGGAACAGAGGCTTGCTGCATGATTTCCATCATAAAATCGGACGGCAATTCATACGATGGATTGAGGTGATCTGGTATGATACGCGGAAAGGTCAAAACGAGAATATCCACTATCTTTCTATGCTGTATTCTTATTTTTTGCTGTATACTGGGCAAGCTCGGTTATGAACAGATCTTTCATCATACCGATATTATGGAAAAAGCCCTGAGCCTGTGGGAGCGTGATTTTACCGTAGCGGGTCTACGTGGCTCGATTCTGGATAAGAACGGAAATGTTCTGGCACATGATATTCCAAGTACATCGGTTATGGTCGTGCCTGCCCAGATACAGGATGCCGATAAGACTGCACAGCAGCTGGCGGATGTATTACAGGCGGATAAGAAAAAGATTCTGTCTACCATAACCAAGCATGTCAGTACCCAGAAGCTGCAGCCGGAGGGACGTCTGATCAGCGATGATAAGGCGCGCAAGCTGGAGGCGATGGATTTACCCGGTGTTTATCTGGTACAGGATTCCCTGCGTAACTATCCCAATAATAACTATCTTGCACAGGTGCTTGGATTTACCGGTATTGATAATCAGGGACTGGCAGGTCTGGAGCTGCAGTATAATGATATTTTGTCTGCGAAAAGCGGTGCGTTGAATATACCATTTGATGCCAAGGGTCATAATGTTGAATTATATAAGGAAAGCTATGAGGCACCGGGCAGAGGAATGGATGTACAGCTGACCATTGATTCCAATATTCAGGATATCGTGGAGCGAGAGCTGAACAATCTGGTCAAGCGCTATAAGCCGAAATCCGCACTTGCTCTGGCGATGAATCCGAATACCGGGGAGATTCTAGCCATGGTCAGTAAGCCTGACTTCGATCCGAATCATTATAAGGATTATTCCAGTGATGTATATAATCGCAATCTGCCGATCTGGAAGAGCTATGAGCCCGGTTCCACCTTTAAATCTGTAACCTTCGCCTCTGCATTGGAGCTGAAGCTGTTTGATATGTTTAAGGATACGTATTACGACCGCGGCTATGAAATGGTCGGAGGTGCCCGCATCAAATCCTGGAAGGCGGGCGGTCACGGGCAGCAGACCTTTTTGCAGGTGCTGGAAAATTCCTCCAACCCGGGCTTTGTGGAAATATCAAGGCGCATGGGACTGGACAATGAATATGACTTTGTGAAGAAATTCGGCTTTGGTGAAAAGACGGGCATTGACCTGCCCGGAGAAAGCAAGGGAATCATGTTTAAAAAAAGTGCGATGGGCGAGCTGGAGCAGGCAACGGTAGCGTTTGGACAGGGCTTGAGCGTCACACCGATTCAGCTGGTTACCGCCTTTTCTGCCATCATCAACGGCGGTACACTGTATACACCATATATCACCAAAAGCATCAATGACCCGATTACACATGATGCAATCCTGGAATATAAGCCGACGGCAAAACGTAAGGTGATCAGTGAGGATACGAGTAAGAAGATGCGCTATGCACTGGAGAGTGTTGTCGCAAACGGCGGTGGCAAGCCGGCATATACCGAGGGCTATAAAATCGGTGGAAAAACAGGGACGGCGCAAATTGCGGAAAACGGTGTCTATTCCACCAGCAACTATATTTTGTCCTTTCTGAGTGCGGCACCGATTGATGATCCGCAAATCGTGCTGTATATTGCGGCAGACAGTCCGCAGAATGACGTGCTGTACGGTGGAACGGTCATTGCGCCGGTCGCAAAAGCGTGCTATGAGGATATCCTGCCCTATCTCGGTGTGAAAAAAGCAGAGGAACAGATTCCGAAAAAGCTGGTCTGGCCGGAAACGGAAAATATCAAGGTGCAGGATTTCAGAGGAAAGAAGAAAAAGGATGTGTCACAGGAGGGCGTCACCTTTACCTTTATCGGCAGCGGCGATACGGTGATGGAGCAGATGCCCGAAGCAGGCACCACACTCAGTGCTGAGGGAGGGGAGGTTTGGATTTATCTTGGAAATGATAAGGTTAAATGAGTTGTTCGCGTTGCTGCATATCTACTGTGAGGATGACCGCAGCCTGCAGGGAATCAGTGACGATACCCGTGATTTGGAAAAGGACTGGCTCTTTGTCTGCCGCAAGGGAAGTGCCTATGATGGAGCGGCATTTTTGCAGGAGGCGCTGGACAAGGGGGCCGTGGTGCTGTGCGACCAGCAGCTGAAGCAGGAGAATGTCTACTACACACCGCATGTGGAGCGCATTACACAAACCTTGCTGGAGCTGTACTACGGAGATTTGTGTGCAAATCTGCATGTGATCGGTATCACGGGAACCAATGGAAAAACAAGCGTTGCCAGTATTATCTCCCAGCTGCTGATCATGGAGGGCTGTCGGGTTCTGCAAATCGGTACCGGGAGTGTCCGCTATCCGAATGAAATCATTGAAATTCACAACACGACACCGGGCTGCTTTCAGCTTGCCAATTATTTCAGAAGAGCGCACAAAGAGCAGATCACGCATGTCGTTATGGAGGTCAGCTCGCACGCCATTGATCAAAATCGTATCAGCTTTCTGCATTTTGACGATATCGTGTATACCAATATCACACAGGATCATCTGGACTACCATTTGAGCCGTGTGCATTACCGCTATACGAAATTCAAGCTGCGTCGGTATCTGAAGCCGCAGGGTACCATTCTGTACAACAGTGATGTAAGCTATATGCAGGAGCTGGTCAACCTTGCACAGCATGCCTGTATCAGTATCGGTATGCAGGCTGCTCATTTTCCGCTGTGTGATGTATCGCTGAGTGAACGAGATCTGTCCTTTCGTTTGCAGGGCTATGATTTTCATGCGCGCTTACTGGGGATGGTGAACGTATACAATCTGGCAGAGGCAATCGTCGTTGTTCACCGGCTGGGCTTTTCCTATGAGCGTCTGCGTAAGGATTGTGAGAAGCTGCTGCCTGTCAGCGGGCGGATGGAGGTTATGGAGGTCAGCGGGTTTACGATCTGGATTGACTATGCACATACTGCGGCGGCAGTGGAGGAGCTTCTGCTTTTTGCCAATTCCGTGAAAAAGGGACGTATCCTGACGATTCTGGGATGTGGCGGAGAACGCGATCGTAGGAAACGACCGGCAATGGCAGCCATCGCAGCAAAATACAGTGATCTTGCAGTCTTCACAAGCGATAATCCAAGAGGGGAAAGTGTAGACCGTATCCTTGCCGACATGAAATGTGAGAGCTTTCCCAACGCAGCAGTATTTGAAAATCGCTACTTTGCGATAAAACATACTATCAAAGTAGCGCAAAATAGTGATATAATAATAATCGCTGGAAAAGGGAGCGAGGAAACCATTACGGCCTTCGGACAGGAATATCCCTTTTCTGATCGGTCCTGCGTTAAGGAACGTCTAGCTAAGGAGGAACTACTTTGGAAATAAAATATCTGCTCGCATTCGGAATCAGCTTGGTGGCAACCCTGGTGGTGATGCCGCTGCTCATTCCGTTTCTACATAAAATTAAATTCGGACAGAGCATTCGCAAGGAAGGACCGCAGAGTCATATGGCGAAAACGGGAACACCGACCATGGGGGGGCTTGTCTTTGTCATTGTGCCCATCATCGTCATGCTGGTTCTGGACTACAAGGCTTTTTTCTCAGGAGAGATGCTGATTTGTGTACTTGCTTATCTGGGCTATGCTCTCATCGGATTCATTGATGATTTCCTGATTGTCGTAAAAAAGAACAATGACGGTCTGAAACCATCTGTGAAGTTTCTGATGCAATCCGTCCTGGCGGTCGTGTTTTATCTGTTTTACCGCTCCATTGCGGAAACGACGCTGATTCTTCCCGTTGTGCATATCTCACTCGAGCTTGGCATTTTGTATTTTGTATTGATTTTCTTTATGTTCACCTGTGAATCCAATGCAGTCAATCTGACGGATGGTCTGGATGGCCTGTGTGCAGGAACCTCCATCATTGCCATCGCACCGTTCGTGATATTTGCCCTGCTGCAGGAAAATAAGGATTTGGCGATGCTGCTGCTGGCAGTCTGCGGATCTTTGCTCGGGTATCTGCGCTTTAACGTGCATCCGGCTAAAATCTTTATGGGCGATACTGGCTCTTTGGCCATTGGCGGTCTGCTTGCGGCAAGCGCCATGATTTTAAAGCAGGAGCTGCTGCTGGTGGTGATTGGCGGTGTCTTTGTTATGGAGCTGCTGTCTGTCGTGATTCAGGTAACCAGCTATAAAGCGACAAAGAAAAGGGTCTTCCGCATGGCACCGCTGCATCATCATTTTGAACTGGGCGGTATGAAGGAGACACAGGTTGTGCTGATGTTCTGGAGCATTGGGGTTGTGCTTGCTGCCATCGGTTTATGGCTGGGGGTGATGTAATATGAAGGAACGTGTCTTAGTGATTGGAGCCGCGAAAAGCGGCGTTGCTGTCGCAAAGCTGTTACAGCGGCATGCTTATGATGTTACGATTACAGATATGAATGCCATACCGGAGCGAAAAGAGCTGCAAGCTCTTGACATCCATGTGTTTGAAAAAGGACACCCGGAGGAATTAAAGCGCGAGGACTACGCCTTTGTCGTGAAAAATCCGGGTATTAAATATACGGTTCCCTTTGTACGCTATTTTGTGGAGCACAAGGTGAAAATTTTAACAGAGGTGGAAATCGGCTACCGGTATGCGACAAAATTCAAATATGGTGCTGTAACGGGGACGAATGGGAAAACCACCATTACCACCATGCTGTATGAAATGCTGAAATACAATCAAAAGGCAATCGTGGCAGGCAACATTGGCTGGCCGCTGAGTGAGCTTGCACTCGCCTATGAAACGCAGGAAAAGGATGTCGCTTTGGAGCTGAGCAACTTTCAGCTGCTGGGCATTGAACACTTTGCGCCGAGTGTCAGCGTCGTGTGCAATCTCGCACCGGATCATCTGGACTATATGTCGAGTGTGGAATCCTATTACGAAAGCAAGATGCGCATTTATGAGAACTGTGCAAAGGATGACTGGTTCCTGCGCAATGTGGATGATGAAACCGTCATGCAGTATGCGCAGCATATCCCATGTACCGTGATTGATTTCTCGCTGACACGGCAGGATGTTGACCTGTATCGAAAAGACGGTGCAGTATATCTGCGGGAGCTTCTCCTGTTTGAAGAAAAAAACTTTCATGTCGTCGGCGACTATAATCTGTCCAATGCCATGATTGCATCCTGTATGGCCTATAAGCTTGGTGTATCCGTTTCTGATATTCAAAAGGCGATTGCCGCCTTTTCACCGGTGGAGCATCGTCTGGAATATATCGGCGAGAAAAACGGTGTAAAATTTTACAATGACTCCAAGGCAACCAATACGCATGCGGTTATGGCGGCGTTGAACTCCTTTGATAACAACATCATTCTGCTTGCCGGCGGACATGACAAGGGCATCAGCTTTGCGGATTTGAAGCAGTATGATGAACGCGTCAAGCTGTGTGTGGCCTTTGGGGAAACCGGATGGCAGTTTCAGAATATCTTCTCCCGGGTTCAGGTTGTGGAAACCATGCAGGAGGCACTGGATGTGGCAATCGCGCACAGTAAGGCGCAGGATATCGTACTGCTGTCACCGGCATGCTCCAGCTATGACCAGTTTCCCAATTATGAGGTGCGCGGAACCCTGTTCAAGGAAATGGTAACTAAGTGGCTGCAGGCATAGGTCTGAAAAACAAGCTTATGTAAACGTTCGCAGCTGCTGCAGCGCTGAAAAAGCCCTTTTCTTACAGAATTGTTATCGTTTTTTCTAGGGGAAAGGTTGTGCTTTACCTCCGTGTGGTTTACAATGGTAGGGAATGAAAAAAGGAGATTACATTATGTTTCTATTTGATATGATAAAAGCGGTTCTGCTCGGTATCATTCAGGGAATCACGGAGTGGCTTCCTGTCAGTAGCACCGGACATATGATTCTGTTTAACAGCTTTTTCCCGATGAGCTCATCGCTGGCAAAGCCGGATACCGCAGAATTTGCATTTTGGGGATTGTTTCTGGTCGTGATTCAGCTGGGATCCATACTGGCTGTCTGTGTCCTGTATTTTCATAAGCTGAATCCATTTTCACCAAGAAAATCCATCAGTGAGAAGCGCTCCACATGGGATTTATGGTTTCATGTGCTGGTAGCGTCCATTCCGGGTATCATCGGTATCTTTCTGAATGACTATGTTGAAAAGTATATGAACAATGCCATTGTTGTGGCGATTGCTCTGATTGTATTTGGTATCGGCTTTATCGTGCTGGAAAGCACCAAGCATCATCCGAAATATCGCAAGGTGGGAGAAATCACCTATCAGACGGCCTTTCTGATTGGTCTGTTTCAGCTGATTGCGGCTTTGGTTCCCGGAACCTCACGAAGTGGTGCTACCATTTTAGGGGCTTCCATTCTGGGCTGCTCCCGTTTTGCGGCCAGTGAATTTTCTTTCTTTATGGCAATTCCTGCCATGGCCGGAGCCAGCGGCTTGAAATTCATAAAATACTTCCTGCACTATGGCTTATCAATGAGCGGAGGGGATATTGCACTGCTTGTTGTCGCAAGCATCATCGCATTTATCGTATCCATGTTTGCGATCCGCTTCTTGATGAATTATATCCGTAACCATGATTTCAAAATCTTTGGATATTACCGTATCGTCGTAGGTGTCGCAGTGTTGATCTGTTATTTCCTCGGCGTACTGAACTTAAGTGCAATCTGATGCAATCGGATACAAGGATGGTATATTTGATGCTGACATCCAGCTCGTGCTTTCTCTCTAGCATGAACAGCGTCATGACTCGGACACAGAAAAGGATGCATACTCAAAAAGATGCATCCTTTTTTTATCGTCTGTAGACAACCTCAAAATCCTCGAATACAACCGGCATATCCTCACAAAACGAATAACCCAAGGCATTTCCTTCCTTTGTGAAAAAGGCACGATGACCTTTTTGCCACGATTCCAGCGTATCGTCCTCACCCTCCCGCATACACAGCGCAAAGGGTATCCTTTTAAAGGGAAGAATCGTAATGGCTGTGGTTTTGATCACACAGAAGGGAGTACCTGCCCAGTCGGTAAGAATACTGAAGTCATTGACCTGCGGTATTCGTTCCTGCTGTATTTCATATGCATAGAGGCTGCTTGCAGTCGCTCTTTTTTTATTCGTGAGCACCAGCTTTAGCAGATGGTCCGCAAGCGCTTGTGTCAGCTCAAAATGAAAGGCTTCCTGATACGTGGTAGAAAGGGGAAGTCCAGCCTCTTTTAGAAAGGATTCCCAAAATTTTTGTATTTCCATCCAGCTATGCTTCCTTCAACCGCAAAACGGCTACGGTTTCACCGTCACACAATTCGTTATTTTCACGAAAGCCTGCTGCATAATATAAGGCACGGGCCCCTGTGTTTTCTGCCTCGTAGGAAAGCCACAAGAACGCTGCTTTCCCACAGGGCATCGTTTTTACAAAATCGATGGCAGTCTGCAGCGCCTGCTTCCCAAGTCCTTTTCCCTGCCAGGCTTTATCGATCATAAACCGCCAAATGGAATAATTATTCTGTGCGATTGGTGGATCACTTTCTTCCTGTCGTCCATAGCCAAACATGACAAAGCCAATCAGATTTTCCTCATCGTAGATGCCAAACGGCAAAGCGACACCACCTTCTGTGATGGTCGTATATGCCTGCAGGATGCTCTCTGTATTGGTAGCCACAAAGCTTTGCTGTTCATCATGCACCTTTAGCCGAATAATGGACCAGATATTGCGGCTGTCAACCTTGCGTAGTGTTATCATCAAAATCTCCTTTGCTGTATGGTAGCAGCTGGTATGGTATACATCGCTTTTATTCCGCATCCTTTCGTAACAGCTTGTCGAGCATATACTCACGGTTATTGATAAACATTTCGGTAATCTGATAGGACGCGGTCTGCTCATAGGTGATTTCTTCGATGATTCCATCATCAAAGCTTAAAATCTGTGCCTGCGGAATACCAAGCAAAATCGGGGAGTGTGTTGCAATGAGAAACTGTGATCCCCCCTTCGCCATCGTGGACAGCTGTATCAGCAGGGCCAGCAGGCGCTGTGGGGACAATGCAGCCTCCGGCTCATCCAGCAGAAACAAGCCGGCGTCCCGAAAGCTTTGGATAAAGGATAGAATACTCTCACCATGAGAACAGGCATGCAGCCGCTTTCCCTGATAGGTCGCATAATACTCCTCCGCCCTTGTCGCTACATTATAGAAGCTCTCCGCCCGTAAAAAATAAGAGCAGGCTGGTAAATAAGGACCACGGATCATATGGATTCCCTCATAGAGCGTCGAGTGGGTATCCATCGTATGGAATCGGTAGTTTTTTGTACCTCCTTCCGGTTTACATCCATATGCAATGGCGATTGCTTCCAGCAGCGTGGACTTTCCAGACCCGTTTTCCCCGGTGAAAAACGTGATCTGATTACGAAACTCCAGTGAAGCAAAGGTATGCAGAGCCGCAATATTCTGCGTGTAATCCGTCACCCTGTTCCAGTCGATAGAAACACTGCGCAAAAATAAATTGTGCATTTCAACACCCCCGATCAATAAGAGTATCATATCATAAAAGCATAAGCAGGGAAACCACGACTGCGCATTGCTGAAAAGGTGTCATGAAAATTCTTGATTTGTCAGCTGGAGGCTGTGTACGCATGTTTGAAGGAAGCATGCTGTTAGCAGTGGCTGTATGCTAATACACATGCGCTGCAACTAGCAGAGACATGAGGATACGAGCTGTAGGAAAGCTGAGGAATAAGAAAAGCATTATGAGATGAATTGCATTCTGCGTACTCATAATGCTTCTATACCAATGGAATTCTCTACAAAGCGACAGACAATTGCAATTCGCTAGAATAGCTGGAAGCCAATCTTCTTCTTCACCTTCATCAGCTTCCTGTGTGCAGAAAGTCTGGCCTTTTCATTTCCAGCGGTAATCACCTTTTCCACCTGTCCGCTGGATAGGATTTCCTTGTACTTCACCTGCAGCTCACTTAAAAAATCAAAGACTGCGGCACCGACTTCCTTTTTGAAATCACCATAGCCCTTGCCTGCATAGCGCGCTACAATGCTTTCCATGCTTTCTCCACTTAAAGAGGACAAAATTGTCAGGAGGTTGGAAATACCCGGCTGCTTTTCAGGATCATACTGAATGATACCCAGAGAATCGGTCACAGCAGACATGATTTTCTTACGTGCAACTGCCGGTTCATCCAGCAGGTCAATGGTACCCTTTGGATTCTCTTCGGATTTGGACATTTTCTTTGTCGGATCCTGCAGGGAATAAATTTTCGCACCGATCTTGCTGACAAGCGGTTCCGGAATGACGAAGGTATCACCGTAGCGGTTGTTAAAGCGCTCTGCCAGATTTCTTGTCAGCTCGACGTGCTGCTTCTGATCCAGACCAACCGGAACATAATCCGCATCATATAACAGAATATCCGCAGCCATCAAAGACGGATACGTAAACAGCCCTGCGGTTATACCGGTTTCACCCTTTGCCGTTTTATCCTTATACTGTGTCATGCGCTGCAGCTCTCCCATATAGGAATTGCAGGTCATGATCCATCCCAGCTCTGCATGCTCATGCACATCACTCTGTAAAAAGATGGTTGCCTTTTCCGGATCCAGTCCGGCCGCAAGGTACAGGGCGATGATATCCTTGGTATTCTTTTTCAGCTCTGCACGCTCCTGAGGAACTGTGATTGCATGCATATTCGCAATGAAGACATACATTTCGTAATCATCCTGGTAGGCTACGAAATTCCGTATGGCCCCAATATAGTTTCCGAGTGTTAAACGCCCGGTTGGTTTGATGCCGCTCAGCATTCTTTTCATATATAACACCTCCATAAAATAAAAAAAGTACCATGTAGGGACGCTGACAGCGTGGTACCACCCGACTTATTCCATTGCCTTACTTTTTTGCACAATGGAATCACTTGCCTGTAACGTTAAAGGCTTCTACGGTTCCCGCAGGAACATGCTCCAAAGACCCAATTCATTTTACAGGCTCCTGCTGACTTGCACCATATGTCAGCTCTCTGACAAGGAACGGCAGTAAAACTACTATATCTTCTTCTCTGCATTTCTGATTCCTTATTATCATACTATTATCAAATATGAAAAACAAGGAAAAAAGCAAAATATGCAAAAATTGCTTTCCTATTAAAATACAATGAATTATAATAGATATATGTGAAGGAGGCAGAGAAGATGATTATTTTATATACTTCGCCTGGGTGTGCTAGCTGTAGAAAAGCAAAACAATGGTTAAAAGACAATGATATGAAATACATTGAAAAGAATATTTTTACAACACTGCTGAAGGAGGATGAAATCAAATACCTTCTGCAGAGAACAGAAAATGGTACGGAGGATATTATATCCACGCGTTCCAAGGCATTTCAGGAGCTGCATAGAGATTTGGATGACATCTCAATCAAGGAGCTGGTGGATATTATACAGAAAAATCCATCTATCCTGAAGCGCCCGATTATGATCAATGAGAAGAGCTTTGTTGTCGGATATGATGATGATGAAATCACGGCACTTGTTCCTGCTAAGCTGCGGCTTACTGCACAGCAGGCATGCAATCCAAACTGTGCAAACTATCCGATCTGCGGCAGGGTTCGCGAGGAAGCATAAGAGCTTTATACAATAGAAGCATAAAACAGAGCTGTGATAGGCTGTCTTCAGGCAGGGAGTCACAGCTTTTTATTGCCTTTTGTCTTATTTTATTTTATAAACGGAGAAGGAAAAGCTCCTATATAATAGAGAAATAGCTGTAAACAAACCATGTAACCGTTTACGATTGATAATATTGAAAAAAACATAAAAAAAGTGCATTTTATCGTTGACACAGGGTATGATTCGTTGTATTATATACGAGCGCTGATGAGTTCAGCGGCAAACGAAATAGAAATTTCGGTCTTTGAAAACTGAACAGGAAACGTCAATTATTTGAGAAAACAATATTCTCGGTATAACGATAACTAAAATGAAATTCAAACGCAAGTCATGCGTTAGAGCTAAATCAAATGGAGAGTTTGATCCTGGCTCAGGATGAACGCTGGCGGCATGCCTAATACATGCAAGTCGAACGAAGTCTCTAGGAAGCTTGCTTCCAAAGAGACTTAGTGGCGAACGGGTGAGTAACACGTAGGTAACCTGCCCATGTGTCTGGGATAACTGCTGGAAACGGTAGCTAAAACCGGATAGGTATACGGAGCGCATGCTCTGTATATTAAAGCGCCCTTCAAGGCGTGAACATGGATGGACCTGCGGCGCATTAGCTAGTTGGTGAGGTAACGGCCCACCAAGGCGATGATGCGTAGCCGGCCTGAGAGGGTAAACGGCCACATTGGGACTGAGACACGGCCCAA
>NZ_JANGCA010000190.1:0-500 GCF_024463855.1 Clostridium sp. DFI.1.208
AAGAAATGCACAAATGGCAATGGAAGAAGTATTACAATACTTAAATGAGGGATATGAATGGATAGTTGACTTAGACATTGAGAAATTCTTTGATACTGTAAATCAAGATAAGTTAATTTCAATCTTAAGAGAGAATGTCAACGACGCAACAACATTACATCTTATTCGAGCATATCTAAGAGCAGGAGTATTAGATGATGGACTTATCAAAAGTACAACAGTAGGAACCTCACAAGGAGGACCTATCAGTGTAATTTTATCTAATATCTATTTAGATAAATTTGATAAAGAACTGGAGTCCAGAAATCTAAGATTTGTAAGATATGCGGACGATAGTATAATATTCGTTAAAAGCGAAATGAGTGCAAATCGAGTAATGAAGTCAGTGACATCATGGCTAGAAAGAAAGTTATTCTTGAAAGTTAGTGCAACAAAGACAAAAGTGGTCCGACCAACAAAAGGACAATTCTTGGGATTTACATTTTATAAGAATAGCCAAG
>NZ_JANGCA010000191.1:0-497 GCF_024463855.1 Clostridium sp. DFI.1.208
AGAGCCGGGATAAATGATTCTGGTATTGACAAGGTCGCTGACAATAGAAGTCAAGTCAAACTGGAATTTATGACGATCAGTTATCTGCTGACATATATCTTTGATACCTAAAGAGAATAGTATGTTTTTAAAATACATGTAGCCAAGGTTATACAAGCGTTCATCATCTAAAGGAATGAGTTGAGAAGGAGTAAAATTGATAGAAACGATAGCTTTATTTTCTTTATCTTGTTCACGAAGCTTATAGACATACTGCTTTAGATTATCCAGCACTACCTCACGTGAATCAGTATCATACTTGGATTTCAATGAAGAAAGAGAGCCAAGACGTTCGACGATGAAAGTAGAATGCTTTCTTGTTTTAGGATCAGTAAAATCATCGATGATATAGAAGGATTCAGAGTTCTTGGATTTTGTAACTTTAATACGCTTGCTCATAGGAATCACCTGCCTATGTATATTATACCATAAAGTACCTTAAAGTACGAATATAAAAT
>NZ_JANGCA010000192.1:0-487 GCF_024463855.1 Clostridium sp. DFI.1.208
TATTGTATATTTTATAGATCGTCGGGATCAGCTCGAGGACGACTGCGATTCCCCAGATGATCTTGAGCATCTTTAAGACAGGCTTTTGTTTCTTCTCATCTTCGTCCTTGACCATCCACGATAGACCGTGAGCAGCACTTGCAATGACAGCAACGAGAGGTATCGCCCACAGGCAGATATCCGTAAAGGAATCCAACCAAGGCTTTGCCTCATTTTTCACTCCTGCAGTATTCGGCTTTGGTTTGGCCAGTATAGGGGTCATCGTCGAATAGAAGGCGATGAGGATACCTGCAGTCGCAGGAGTCGGTTTTAATCTTTTCTTGAACATAGGGTATATCGTTTCCTTTCTTTCTTACAGTGAAAAAAGACACATGATGTGTCTTCTTTCGGATATAGAGCCGCTGTATAAACACTCATACAGTGCAAAAAGCTTATACTACATCTTGACTGTTACTTGAGAGTAACAGTTCGTAGGATAAAAAAATCT
>NZ_JANGCA010000193.1:0-485 GCF_024463855.1 Clostridium sp. DFI.1.208
GCGTCGGGAGATCCGACCTTCCTCTTCCATATCGAAGGCACAGACTTCACCGGAGAGAGACAGGAATATACGGAGGTCATCCGATTCACAGCGTCTGACAAGAAAGCGTCCGGAGGCATAGAGAAAACGATCGTCCGGAAGGATATCCCTGCCGGTGAATATGAGATCAGCGAGATCCCGGTATCGAGATATCGTCTGGATAGTATCACGGATGTCATATCCGGCAAAGTAAGTGGCAGTAAGGTGACGCTGGATACCGATGGACAGGATGCGAAGGCGACCTTCGTGAATCGCAGGAAGAGCTATCAGGATTACAGCGATAACGATCTGGTGGTCAATACGTTCCATAGATGAGGAAGCTTACCTGGCAAGCTGCCAGGCAGCTACGCCTACCGTCGATACATTGGAAGAGAGCGAAGATGTATAGATATCATCACGTGAGATATCGCAAATTCCTCGATGAGATAGGGATGGATATACCGGAA
>NZ_JANGCA010000194.1:0-474 GCF_024463855.1 Clostridium sp. DFI.1.208
AAAACAGGGAGAGGTCCTTACTTCTGCAGAAACTGATGATCATGGCAATACGAAGTTCAAATATGAAATGCGGAAATTGAAGGGTGCTGTGTTCGAAGTCAAGGCAGCGGAAGATATCTCATCTCCAGATAATCAGGGCGATATCCTATATCACAAAGGCGATCTGGTAGATACGATAACGACCGATGCTGCAGGTGAAGCACAGACCAAGCTGCTCCCTTTGGGTAAATATCAAGTTTCGGAAAAAACTGCTCCAAACGGATTCACGCATTCCGATGATATCAGAGAAGTCGAGCTCGTCTATGAGGATCAGAATACAGCGATCGTATTCGGAGATGCCGGTACTTATGAAAATGAACGTCAGAAAGTTGAAGTACAGGCTGTCAAAAAGGACGCAGATGACCAACAGCTGCTAGTCGGCGCTGAAATCACGCTATATGCAAACAGAGACGTGTACAACTATGACGGCGATGT
>NZ_JANGCA010000195.1:0-471 GCF_024463855.1 Clostridium sp. DFI.1.208
CATATCTGCCGGCAGGCTACATGGCAAGTTGCCATGTAGGTATGGAATACCGCTTCTGCTTCCTCACTCAAGGACCGGGTTGTATTTTCCTAGCGGAAAATCTCCACCCTGCCTTATGGCTCCTTGACTGCTCCGCCTTCAGCGGTGTGAAGAAAGTGTAAGGCAGCTACCTTACATGAAGTGAGTGGTGACCCCACGAGGAGGAATAAAAGCATGACGAATAAAGAATTGAGTATGAAGATAAGAAAATCGCTGAAAGAAGCAGGATACACACAAAAAGATATAAAAGTCTCTGTCCGTTCATCCCGATATGACACAGCCGCAAAAATCACGATCCATAATCCTCATATCGATAGACATCGAATAGAAAAGATCTTACGCCCTGCATATGAAGAGATCGATAGAGATGACATTACCGGAGAGATCCTGCAGGGAGGTAACACGATGCTATTTATCGAATATGAATATGGA
>NZ_JANGCA010000196.1:0-465 GCF_024463855.1 Clostridium sp. DFI.1.208
TTTTTGATGATCGCCTGCTTCATCTCCTGTAGCCAGAGCGTCCTGCTTTTCAGCTGTTCCTGCTTCTTCCTCAATTCCCTTGTGGATTCTTCGCAAACCATGCGGCTATCTCCTTCTCTGTTGCATTATCCTTCAATACTGCTCTGACTTCGCCATCCCTGATATAGTAAACGCTTGGGGAAAGGCTGAGGCTCATCGTCTCATTGATGATGCTCATCCCCTCATCCATCGCCTTCTTCTCTTTATCCCCCTCCGGCTGTACGATCCGGGAGGTATTCAATACGAACACCTTCATCTTTTCTTTGTCGCTATATGCTCGCAGCTTCTTGGAAAAGGAAGCATTGTAGCGGTCCTCTCTGGCATGATACAGATAGAAGCTCTCCCCATCTTTCAGCTTCTTCCCCAATACGGTGATGCTCGTATCCTGCAGATACTCTCCCAGTGTCAGTGGATAGGTATCCGCTT
>NZ_JANGCA010000197.1:0-459 GCF_024463855.1 Clostridium sp. DFI.1.208
GGAGCGATGGAGCCGGGAAACTATCTGGAGGAGGACAAGCTGGATGTCGATCTACCCAAGGGGGATTATCCGGTGAATATCCATTTCAAGAATTATGATCCAAAAAGTGAGGAATTCGTCGGTGAGGCAGTAGCAGAGAATGTCGTTCACGTATTGAAGTGACGGGAGGGAAAGACGATGAGGAAAGCAAGTGCAGTATTCCTGTGTCTGCTCATGGTGACACTATGTGTGCAAGAGATAACAGCCAAAGAAAACGATCACACGGAGAGTGATGGAAACGGGAACATCGTGACGGATCTTCCGTGGAATCAGGAGATCGAAGGAAAGATGTATGGACAGCTGATCGGAAAGGTGAAGGATGATGACATCGATATCGACGTACCTGCCCCAGAGGATAAGGAAGACCCGGTAAGCCCCGAGGAACCGGATACTGGAACAGTTGATAATGGTGGTGAAGGC
>NZ_JANGCA010000198.1:0-459 GCF_024463855.1 Clostridium sp. DFI.1.208
TCATACACTACCTAACAGCATTTTATCAACAACTGAATATCTCACAGCTTTAATAGCTCGTACAGACTATATGTTTTGTGCGGGCTTTTTTTGTACCCGAAAAAATTTTTTCAATTTTTTTCAAATTCATGCAACAAATCACACCTTGCTGTACAGATATGGTGCGGAAAGAGGGATAAACACTTTTCACGTCATAACGGAAAGGGGGTGTGATGATATGAAACCGTCGGACTTCCAAAAGACAATACAATGTCAATTTGACTGTAAGCTCAAGCGTGTAGTAAAAGGCATTGTCCGTAATTATCGCAAAGAATTAAAGCGACGAAGAAATAAGGAAATTTCTTATTGTGAACTTCCAGAAATCGTCGTGGAAAAACTGGCAGTCTGGGACGAATACGAAAGCGATTATACCGCCTTTGATGTATGTGGTATTGAGGTTCGTGTCCTTGATGATGATTT
>NZ_JANGCA010000199.1:0-459 GCF_024463855.1 Clostridium sp. DFI.1.208
ACATACGAAGACAGGCTGCTGGAATGGCAGCTTTTTCTCTTTCCTCTCCGGCTGCGCCCCTACATGGCAAGTTGCCATGTGAGCGATCTTCTATAAAAAGTGCAGCGGCACATGTGACGGCTTTCTAAATGGCAAGTTGCCAGGCAGCTATGGAATACCGCTTCCGGCTCCTCCGTCAAGGACCGGGTCGTATCTTCCTGACGGAAGATCTCCACCCTGCCTGCAACTCCTTGACTGCTCCACCTATAGCGGTGTGAAGAAAGTGTAAGGTAGCTACACTTACAGTCGATAGCGGCAGAACCGCACAGGAGGAACCTATGAAGCAGGAAATCATCTTAACAGAGGAAGGCATCAAAGAAGTATGCAAGGAAGCACGAACTCGGTTTTTAGGAAATATCGAGCATATCGTCGATCTCATGCCGGAAGAGGATGCGCATCAAAAGCGATTGAAAGAGACGG